>CAYVOU010000399.1:0-2500 GCA_964453295.1 uncultured Gammaproteobacteria bacterium | reverse complement strand
CGCAAAGACGCAAAGTACGCGAAGAAACTTATCAACAAAAAAAGTTAAAACCGCTTTGCGTTCTTTGCGTCTTTGCGGTGAAAAAACCGCTCGGGAATGAACACCCGCTAGCGGGTAACGTGGCTCAGGCGTCCATGCAGGGGGCTGGTGCGGGGAAAGTGCGCGCGCAGGAATTCCATCTGGTCGGCCAGCACCCGCCGACCCTGCAGATAGATGTACTCGGCATGGGTCGGGACAAACGGCACGGCCAGCAGCTGCATGGCGGCCTGCTCCGGCGTGCGGCCGGCCTTGTGGTTGTTGCAGCGCCGGCAGGCCGTAACGACGTTGTTCCAGATGTCCCTGCCACCCTGGATGATTGGTGTCACGTGATCGCGTGACAGGTCTCTGGGACGGAAGGTTTCGCCGCAGTACAGGCACAGGTGGGAATCACGCCGGAACAGCGCCGGGTTGTTGAGCGGCGGGACATAGCAATCGCGAAGCCGGTCGAGGCTGTGGTTCCTGCCGTAGGTCGCGATAATGGAATTGACTTCGATGATACTGCGCAGACCGGTGCGGGCATTGATACCACCGCGCACGCGGTACAACAGGGTGCCGCAGGTGTAGGCCACCTGTTCCAGATGGTACAGACGCACGGCATCCTGGTAACCGATCCATTCGAGCGGCATACCGGAAACGTCCGTCCGCAGAACCTGATGATTCAACTCAAACATAGCCAGACCCGTGTTGCCATGCCGTGGCCGTGTGCAATGCGCAACAGGCCACGCTGCGTCAGTTTTTTAACAGAATTGACGGGAAAAGGCTACCCTGAAGCGATGACCGTTGCTGGAGTACGCCCTGGTCTCCCCGGGACAGTTGAACCGGCACGGCATCGCGCCGGTTCCTGGCTGGCAATGGAATTCCGGTATCAAGTAACATGCCCGTTCACTAATAATCAAATCAGGGGGGACCTGTCTGACGATGGACAACAAACTCACCTTCCGCCGCTATCAGGACGGGGAGCACACCTACGAGCGCTGGGTTGATGAAATCTTCAACGAAGACCGCTCCTACAAATGTCCGACCTATGTACACCGCACCCCGCCCTGCCAGGGCAGCTGCCCGTCCGGCGAGGACATTCGCGGCTGGCTGCAGATCGTGCGCGGCATCGAGAAACCGCCCGCCGGCGGCGTGAGTTGGCAGGAATACGCCTTTCGCCGCTCCACCGACGCCAACCCGTTCCCCGCCATCATGGGTCGGGTCTGTCCCGCCCCCTGCCAGGAAGGCTGCAACCGCAACGAGGTGGAGGATTTCGTCGGCATCAATTCGGTCGAGCAGTTCATCGGCGATCACGCCCTGGCAAAGGGTTTCGGCTTCGACAAACCGGAGCGGGAAACCGGCAAGCGGGTCGCTATCGTCGGCGGCGGCGTGGCCGGCCTGGCCGCGGCCTACCAACTGCGCCGGCTGGGACACAGTGTCACGATTTTCGATGAACGCGTCGAGCTGGGCGGCATGTCGCGCTATGGCATCCCGGGCTACCGCATGCCGCGCGACGTCATGGACGGCGAAATCCGGCGCATCCTCGATCTGGGCGTCGAGGTCCGGCACAGCACCCGGGTCGGCCGTGACATCGGTTTCGATCAGCTGGAGCGCGACTACGATGCCATCCTGCTAACGATCGGCGCGCAACGGGGCCGCACGCTGGACGTACCCGGGGGCGATGCTCCCAACTGCGTGAGCGGCGTCGCCTTCCTCGCCGCCTTCAATGAAGGGCGCATGCAATTCACGGCGGAGAAAGTCGTTGTGATCGGCGGCGGCGATACCGCCATGGACGTGGTCTCGGTGGCGCGCCGCCTCGGCCATATCAACACCCCGCACGAGAACGACCGTCCGGAGGCAGTGATCCACAACCATACCGCGCACGACGTCGCCGCCACCGCGAGCCGTGAAGGCTCCGAGGTCATGCTGATCTATCGTCGCCCGATCGAGAGCATGCCGGCCGCCGAGCACGAGCGCGTCACCGCGCGCAAGGAAGGCATCGAGCTGCGCGGCAATCTGGCACCGAAAGAGCTGGTGTTAGGTCCCGACGGTCGCGCCACCGCGCTGCGCGTGATCGAGGTCGACTGGAGCAGCGGCAAGATGGTGGAAAAGGCGGGTTCGGAATTCAACATCCCGTGCGATCTCGTGGTTCCAGCCGTCGGCCAGTCGGGCAACCTCGAAGGACTGGAGTCCTTCGACGACGGCCGCGGCCTGATAAGCTGTGACGCCTTTTACCAGATACCGGGCAAGCCCGGCTACTTCGCCTGCGGCGACATCGTCCGCCCGCACCTGCTCACCACCGCCATCGGCCAGGCCGCAATCGCCGCCGATAGCATCGACCGCTATCTCGACCACAAGGAAGTCGACCGGCGTCCCAAGGTGGACGTACATCATTTCAAGCTGCTGGACAAGCTGCGCGAGACCGCGCTGGCGCCGCAGGAGTACGGCCACGGCCCGGAATGGGGCACTGACACCGCCGGCTTCG
>CAYVOU010000398.1:1942-2518 GCA_964453295.1 uncultured Gammaproteobacteria bacterium | reverse complement strand
GCCCGCGCAATCGCATCGTCGATCCGGCTGAACGGGTAGACGCATATCACCGGACCGAATACCTCCTGCGTGCTGACCTTGCTGTCCGCCGGCGGATCATAGAGCACGGTGGGGGCATAGCAGGTCTCGCCGATGCGCTCGCCACCGCACAACAACCGCGCGCCCGCCTGCACCGCTTCCTCGACCCAGGCATGTACGCGTTCCACTTCGCTCCTGCGAATGAAAGGGCCCACCTCGGTGGCGGGGTCGACCGGATCGCCCACCTTCAGCGCGGTCGCGAGTGCGACCAGCCTGTCGGCGAGCGGCTTCGCGACGCTTTCATGGGCAAACACGCGCTGGACCGACACGCAAACCTGCCCGGCATGATAGAAGCCGCCCTTGGCCAGCAGCGGCGCCGCCAGTTCCAGGTCGGCATCGGCGGCGACGATGACCGGCGCTACGCCGCCGTGTTCGAGCGCGCAGCGTGTGCCCGGTGCAAGCCGGCCGCGCAGCATCCAGCCGACTTTTGCGCTGCCAATGAAACTGAAGAATCCGACGCGCCGATCGGTGGCCAGCGCTTCGGCAAGGTCGAGGCGG
>CAYVOU010000398.1:0-1932 GCA_964453295.1 uncultured Gammaproteobacteria bacterium | reverse complement strand
CACCTGCATCCAGCCCTCCGGCAAACCGGCCTCGCAAAGGATTTCCAGGAAACGGTAGCAGGAAAGCGGCGTCGTCTCCGCCGGCTTCACGATCACCGGACATCCCGCGGCAATGGCGGGTCCGGCCTGATGCACGATCAGGTTTAGGGGGTGGTTAAAGGCGCTGATGGCGACGACCACACCGATGGGTTCGCGCTGGGTGAACGCGACACGATTCATTGACGCCGCGTTGATCTGCATGGGGACGACGATGCCGGCATCGGTGCGCAACGTCTGCGCGCACAACTTGAGGCCGTCTATCGCCCGCGCCACCTCGACCCGCGAGTCGACGAGCGGCTTGCCACCCTCGTGCGCCGCCTCCATCGCAAGCGCTTCCGCGCGCTGCGCCATGATTTGCGCGGCGCGATCGAGGATTTCGATCCTGGCCGCCGCCGTCAGCCACTTGTCGCGGTCCCGGAACAGACCGTGGGCATGATCCAGACCCTGCCGCACGGCATCCGCGTCCGCGGTTTCGACCGTTGCGATCAGCGCATCGTCAAAAGGCGCCCGAACCTCCAGCAGGCCGCCGCCGCTGCGGGCTCCGCATACCTTCAGGGGATAATGCGTTGGCATGTCGTCGATCTCACATTGAGTGCAGGGAGCCAGGCGAAGCGGGAACGGTCTTCACGGTGAGGAGACCCGCGGCGGCACCGGCGGCCGTAGCGCATGGCCCGGACAATCGTGCTACGTATGCGTGCCGAGCAACACCTGGCGTTCGCGCCACTGCTCCATGATCTCTCGGCCGCCGTTGATCACGACCTGCGGGTCGGGGTGCCGCAGTTCCGCCGCGATGCGTTCGAGCAGGGCCCGGCCGGTAAGCTCGGGTTGTTTGGCGATCAGCTCCAGCAGCCTCGCCGAAACCGGGTTGAGCTCCAGGAAGCCGACCGTGTCTTGCTCGTCGCGGTAGATGACGAGGTAGGTCGGTTGCGGCGGTGGTTCCGCCGGCTGATATTCGCGGCTCAGCCGGTGCACCGGAAACCGATAGGCAAGCGGCCAAGCCAGCGGACTCTGGGCCGGGCGGCCGTCGAGCAGGTCGCCATTCCGATCGATGCCTTCGAAGCGGATCTCGCTGCTGTCGATTCGAAGTGCCGATTCCATCCACTCGTAATGGGCCAGTTCCCAAAGAAACGGCGGATCGCCGGGATCGCTTCGTTCCTTCTCCAGGTAATCGAGAAACTCGGTGGGAAGTTGCGAGAAGATAGGCGTGCGATTGACGTGACGGGCGAAATAGTCGCGCACCATCGACTCCCACGGGACCTCGTCCATGATGCCGCGGATTACCGGGAAGTTGTCGCCGATGAACATGCGCATGTTGGCCATGACCAGTTCGCGGTACAGCGCCAGGCCGGCGGTGCCGTCGACATCAGCCGGCGCCGGGTGCTTTTCGGGGTCCCGCAGGTGCGCGGTAAAGCGATATTGAACGTCCTGGAAAGCGGGTCGCGTCATGGTTGCTCAGGCCTGCGCGAGTTTCTGCGGGTTGCGCCATTTCGCCTGCAGCCCGGCCAGGTGGCCGACCTCCCCCACCAGTTCGGCTAGGGGCGGGATATTGAAGTCCCGTTCAATCATGGTTGGAAACACACCGTGATGCTGGTAGGCAGCTTCGAGCAGGTCCCAGACGGGGTCTATCACTTCGGCGCCATGCGTATCGACGATCAGATCGTCGGACTCGCGATGATGACCGGCGATGTGGGCGTAGGCGATGCGGTGGCCGGGCAACCGGCGCATGAATTCATAGGCGTCGTAGCCGTGGTTGACGCTGTTGACATAAATATTGTTGACGTCGATGAGGAAGAGGCAGTCCGCCTCTTCCAGCACGGCATTGATGAAATCGATCTCGCTCATCTCCTGCCCGGGGGCGCAGTAGTAGGAGGGGTTCTCCACCGTGATCGGCCG
>CAYVOU010000397.1:0-2533 GCA_964453295.1 uncultured Gammaproteobacteria bacterium | reverse complement strand
GGCCAAATTGTTAGCGTTGGTCAACGCGCAAACTCGCAGCATGCGGTCGCTCTGCGGCTCGTGTTACTTATCCAACGGGTGGCGTTCAGGCCTTGCGGACGTCGAGGCGGCGAAGGGAGATGGCTTCGGTGAGGTGTTCGGCGGTGATGTCGGGACTGTCGGCGAGATCGGCGATGCTGCGGGCGACTTTGAGGATGCGGTGCAGGCCGCGGGCGGAGAGGTTCAAGCGCTGCATGGCGTGTTCGAGCAGGTGTTGTTCGGACTCGCCTATCCGGCAGTGGAGTTGCCGTTCTTTTTGATTCAAATAAGCGTTGGGTTTGCCGGCGCGTTCGAGCTGTCGCTCGCGGGCGGCGCAGACGCGCTGGCGGATAGTGGCGCTGTCTTCGGCGTCGGGTTGTTCGCTCAGCAATTGCCCGCGCGGCAGCGCCGGCACTTCGATTTGCAGGTCGATGCGATCCAGAAACGGTCCGGAGACGCGGCGGCGGTAGCGCGCAACCTGCTCGCTGGTGCAACGGCAACGGTCGGTGCCGTCGCCCAGATGGCCGCAGTGACAGGGATTCATCGCCGCGACCAGTTGGAAACGGGCGGGAAAGCTCGCCTGGCGAGCGGCACGCGAAATCGTTACGTGGCCGCTTTCCAGGGGTTCGCGCAGCGTTTCCAGTACGCGCCGATCGAATTCCGGCAGCTCGTCGAGGAACAGCACGCCGTGATGGGCCAGCGAGATCTCCCCGGGACGCGGATCGCCGCCGCCGCCGACCAGCGCGATCGCCGAGGCCGTGTGATGTGGTGCTCTGAACCGGCGCCGCCGCCAGGTCGCCGGGTCAAAGCCATGGCCGCTGATTGAAACGATGGCTGCCGATTCCAGTGCTTCCTGTTCGTTCATCGGCGGGAGGATCCCCGGCAGTCGCGCCGCCAGCATGCTTTTACCCGTGCCCGGCGGGCCAATCATGAGCAGGTTGTGCGCGCCCGCCGCCGCAACTTCCAATGCCCGTTTCGCGTGCGCCTGGCCCCTGACCTCGGCCATGTCCTCGATTGCCGGACCCATGCCGTCGTTTCGCGGGCCGACGTATCGCGGCAGGGGCTCGGTCCCATTGATATGGGTGCAGACCGCGAGCAGGTGCGGTGCCGGCAGCATTTCGAGCCGGTTGACGAGTGCTGCCTCCGGCGCATTCGCCATCGGGGCAATCAGGGCGCGTCCCTGGTCGCGGGCGGCCAGGGCGGCCGGCAGCGCCCCTCGCACCGGCCTCAGTTCACCGGTTAGAGCGAGTTCGCCGAAAAATTCGAAGTTCGGCAGGCGGTCGGCATTGACCTGGCCCGATGCGGCGAGGATGCCGAGGGCGATGGGCAGATCGAAGCGGCCGCCTTCCTTGGGCAGGTCCGCTGGCGCCAGGTTGACGGTGATGCGGCGCAGCGGAAATTCGAAACGACTGTTGAGGATGGCGCTGCGGACACGGTCCTTGCTTTCCTTGACCGCGGTTTCCGGCAGGCCGACGATGGACAGGCTGGGCAGGCCGTTGGAAAGATGGACTTCCACCACGACGGGCGGCGCTTCGATGCCGGCCTGGGCACGGCTGTAGACAATTGCGACACTCATCCTTGAGCTTCTTTCCCTGTGTTTAGGCCGGCGGTATCTGAACGCTCCCTTGCGTCGGCGCTCCGGCCGAACATCCGGTCCGAGAGTGAAGTGGGTCTCCAGTACAATCCGGGGCGACGTTTCAGTTGCCGCCGCCCGATGACGCCTTAGACCTCCTTATCGCGAGCGGCCATCGCCGTTTCGAGTTCCTTGACCTGCTTCTCCATCTCTTCCAGGCGGGTGCGCGTCTTTCGCAGGAGCGCGGCCTGGACGTCGAATTCCTCCCGGGTGACAAGGTCCATGCGCGCGAGCGCGGTGCTCAGCGCGGCCTTGATGTTCTTGCGCAAATCCTCGCGCAACGGTTCCACGCCCTCGGGAAAGGTGGCGGCGATACGTTCGACTAGTGCATCCAGCTTTGTTCGATTAAGCAAGCAGCGAGACTCCGGTTAGACAGGTTGTCATTGGGAACATGGTGGAACGCCGGGACCGCGACGACGGCCGCGCGGGTTCGGAATTTTCGAACCGATGCCACGACCGCGTTTTTTGGCGCAATGTCGGTAATTTCCTTGATGCGGCCGTTGACGTCAAGCAGGGAGGTGACGACCCACGCGTTGCATAGGTCATATCCGTCACGCCAAGTACCGCCACGTCCGCCGCAGTGTTGCGGCCGTGATGCATCGCGGCATCGTGGCGTGTCGCAACTGTGTCGATTTAGACAAATTCACCGAATCGCACCACTAGAGTGCCAAATGCCCGATGCTGCGCCCATGTGGTGCGCGCATGGCGCTTCTAAGCCTGAAAAGCCTATTGTTTTTTTATGCATTATGGCAATAACACAATGATATTCCAGCAATATATTTGATTGGCACGCGGCGTGCTGTACGTAGGCTGCGTTTTTGTGGGGGCAAAGCTATCAGCTGACAGGCAGGCCGAGGCCCGGCGAGATTCATAACAGTGAAA
>CAYVOU010000396.1:0-2533 GCA_964453295.1 uncultured Gammaproteobacteria bacterium | reverse complement strand
GCGCGCATAGGCGCCGAGGAAGGGACGCTCAACTGGTACTGCCTGGACTACTGGACCCGCGAACTGGGCCTGGACATTTCGGCGCTCGAGGGCGAAGTGTCGCACAAGATTGCCGTACGCCCGCAGGCCGAGGATTTCCTCAAGGCGATGCGCGACTGCGGCCTGTATACGGTATTGGCCACCAATGCCCACCGCCGCAGCCTGGCACTGAAGCTTGAACGCACCGGCATTGCCGCCTATTTCGACGCGATTGTCAGCGCCCACGACTTCGGCCATCCCAAGGAACACGGCGCATTCTGGCAGCGCCTGCGCGAGCTGACCGGCTTCGATCCCGCCACAACGCTGCTGGTCGATGACAATCCGCATGTCCTGCGCGCCGCCCGCGATTTCGGGATCCGGCAGCTGCTGGCGGTGGCCGAACCCGACAGCGGGGGGCCGCGCCGACGGCACCCCGATTTCGCGGTCATCGAAAATTTCCGCGACATCCTGCCGGCCTGATCCTGGGTGGACGGCGGGCATCCGGCCGCCGCTTCGCGCCGCACACACACGAGTCCCCGCATACCCGAACGACAGGCAAGAATGCGCCTCGCCGGACGCGGCCGATTAGGCCTGGGTAAAAATGAAATCGAAAATCGGATGGGCCAGGCGCAACGCGCGTCGTTCGTAACGGGTCAGCGGGCGCCGCCCCAGCCTCGGGGCGCGGCCACCTGGACCGGCCAGGTTCGCGAGTGACGGCGTACGGGCCGCCGCCTCAAGGATGTCCCCGGCGTATTCCTCCCAGTCGGTGGCGATGAACAGCCTGCCGTGCGTACACAGTTTTGCCGCAAGCTGGGCCAGGAACGGCGGCTTGAGCAGGCGTCGCTTGTGGTGGCGCTTTTTCGGCCAAGGGTCCGGAAAGAACACGTAGATGCACTCAAAAGCGTGATACGGCAGCCGGGTCGCCACCACCTCGGCCGCATCGCCGGCGACGATGCGCAGATTGCGCAGCCCCAGGGCATGCGCCCGCAACAGCAGGGCGCCGATGCCGGGCCGGTGAACCTCGATGCCCAGGTAGTCGTTCTCCGGATGCGCCTGCGCCATCGCCAGGATGGCCTCGCCGTTGCCGCAGCCGATTTCCAGGTGGCAGGGCGCGACGCGGCCGAACAGCACGGCCGGTTCAACCGTTTGGCCGGCGGGTACGCCGTACATCGGCAACCATTCCTCGAGCGCGCGCGACTGCGCCTCCGTCATGCGCCCCTCCCGGATCACGAAACTTCGCACGCCGCGCTGCGGCGGGGAATTCAGTTCAGGCATGGGCGGTAAGTCCGGGGATCCTGGGTGAGGTCAACGGGGCGGCAACGGCCGACGCCGGCATCGCGTTCCACGCCGGCCGGCGAGGCAAGATCAGAAAAAGGTGCCGTCGATGGGGGACGACGCGCTGGCGTAAGCCCGGCGCGGAATGCGACCGGCCAGAAACGCCTCGCGGCCGGCTTCCACGGCCTTGCGCATCGCCGAGGCCATCAGCAGCGGATCCTTCGCCTGCGCAATCGCCGTGTTCATGAGCACGCCGTCACAGCCCAGCTCCATGGCGATGCTCGCGTCCGATGCGGTGCCGACACCGGCATCGACCAGGATCGGGACGCCGGCGTTCTCGACGATGCTGCGGATATTGTAGGGATTGCGTATCCCCAGACCCGAGCCGATGGGTGCGGCCAGCGGCATCACCGCGACGCAGCCCATCTTCTCGAAGCGTTGCGCCATCACCGGGTCGTCGTTGGTGTAGACCATAACCTTGAAACCGTCGTTGATCAGTTCCTCGGCCGCCGCCAGAGTCGCCGGGATGTCCGGATACAACGTCTTCTCGTCACCCAGGACTTCCAGCTTGACCAGATCGTGTCCGTCCAGCAGCTCGCGCGCGAGCCGGCAGGTCCGCACCGCCGAGTCGGCGTCGTAGCAGCCGGCGGTGTTGGGCAGCAGCGTGTAACGCTCGGGCGGAAGGAAGTCCAGCAGGTTGGGCTCGCCGGCGTCCTGTCCGATGTTGGTGCGGCGAATGGCGACCGTGACGATTTCGGCGCCGCTGATTTCGATGGCACGCCGGGTCTGGTCGAAGTCGCGGTACTTGCCGGTGCCGACCAGCAGCCGAGACGTGTAACTGCGGCCGGCGACGGTCAGGCGATCGGAGACGGTGGATTGGGCGGCAACGGCGGCGGTCATGGGAATTCCTCTGGCAACAACCGACAACTGCGAGTATACGGCGCGGCGGGCGTCGATCAACCGTCAACCGCCACCGATCGCCCGTACGATTTCGACCTTGTCACCGCGCCGGAGCCCATGCGCCGCAAAACCTGAACGGGGCACGATCTGTTCATTGACCTCGACGGCAAAACGGCCACTGACGGCAAGTTCGCGCAACAGGTCGGCGACGCTGCTCTCGTCGTCGATCTCGACGGATTTGCCATTGACCAGGATTTCCAAAACCGGACCTCGGGGACGATTGCGGCGGGGACCTCAGGGAAGATCGCAACGGACAGCTCTTCAAGGAAAACCACGGCAT
>CAYVOU010000395.1:0-2538 GCA_964453295.1 uncultured Gammaproteobacteria bacterium | reverse complement strand
GGGGGTTGGGCACAAACGTCGCTGACGACGGCGGCTTCATCATGAACCGGATCGACGACGTCGCCGCGCTCGACCTGTTGCTTGAAGCAGTTGCCACCGCCGGTTTCAAACCCGGGATCGACTTCGTTCTGGCCTGCGATGCCGCGGCCCATCGCAGCTACGATGCTGGGCGGTATTATTTCCGGGCGCCTGAAAAGAAAGGCTGGACGGCGAGACGCCTGGTCGACTACTACGACCGCCTTTGCCGGGAATATCCCATCTGGTCGCTCGAAAACGGTCTTGCCGCCCACGATCACAAGGGTATGCAACTGCTGGCGGACCGCCTGGGCTCGCGCCTTCAGCTTGCCAGCAACGAGCAGCGGCCCGACGCGAACGATAACGGGGCAGCGGACGGCGATCTGGCAAATGCAGCCCTCATAGGCCTGGAAACCGCTAAAACGATTACCAGTCTGCTGGATCGCATTCAGCGCGAGCGAGCGGCGCGACAGGGGATCGTAATCAGCGACGGCACCAGCGAGCCCGACGAATTTGTCGCCGATCTTTCGGTGGCGATCTCCGCCGGCCAAATCAATACCGGCGCACCGGCCGGCACTGATCATGTCGCGAAGTACAACCGTCTGCTGCGGATTGAAGAGGAACTGGGCGCTGAAAGCCGCTATGCCGGGCGCGGCTTCGTGTTGTGGGGCGGCTTCCTGCAATAGCTCCGTCGCTGCGGGCCAGGCCCGCCGTGATATCCGGCAGACTTCGTTTGACTTCCGTAGGCGTGCGCCTCGGGCGGCGCCTGTCAGCAGATCCTCGGCAGTTGCTCTCCGGTCAGCCAGTCGACGATGCGGCCGCCGCCAAAGCTTGTGTGCATCTGTACGAAGCAGTGCGGATCCTCGCTGACCGTACCGATCAACGCCGCTTCCCGCCCCAGAGGATGTGCCCGCATCACCGCCAGCAGTTGCGCCGAATGTTCCGGCGCGCAGATTGCCACCAGCTTGCCTTCATTGGCGACGTATAGCGGATCCAGTCCCAGCAATTCGCACGCCGCCCTGACCGCAGCTCGCAGCGGCACCGAGGCCTCGTCGATTTGCATGCCAACGCCTGATTGACGGGCGATTTCGTTCAGGGTCGTGGCCAGGCCACCGCGAGTGGGATCGCGCAGGCAATGCAGGTCCGGCACCGCGGCCACCATGTCGGCCACCAGGCCATGCAATGACGCGGTATCGGAGGTCACCGCGGTTTCGAAACGCAGGTTTTCACGCAGCGACATGATGGCCACGCCGTGATCGCCGAGCGTGCCGCTGACCAGGATATGGTCGCCCGGCCGGGCGCGATCGCCGGAGATACGCACGCCTGCCGGCACCACGCCGATACCAGTGGTGGTGATGAAGACGCCATCACCCTTGCCCTGCTCCACCACCTTGGTGTCGCCGGCCACCACCGCCACGCCGGCCGCCTTCGCGGCATCGGCCATGGAGCGGACGATGCGGCGCAGGTCGGCAAGCGGAAAGCCTTCCTCGAGGATGAAGCCGGCGGCCAGATATAGCGGTTTCGCCCCCGCCATCGCGACGTCGTTGATGGTGCCGTTCACCGACAGGCTGCCGATGTCACCGCCGGGAAAGAACAGCGGCGAGACCACGTGGCTGTCGGTGGCCATCACCATGCGGCCTGCCTGAACCGCGAAACAAGCCTGGTCGTTCATCTGCCGCAGCCATTCGTTGTCGAAGGCCTGCACGAACAGTTCCTCGATAAGCTGCGCCATGGCGCGGCCCCCACCGCCGTGGGTCAGGTCCACCCGCCCCCGCTTGAAATCCACCGGACGCACGTAGTCCGCTTTGACCGTGCTCATGCGCCGACCCCCGTCTCCACCGCCGCGATCGGGATGTCCTTGAAGCGGCCATAGCTGTAATGGGCGGCGCAGGCACCCTCGGAAGACACCATGCACGAACCGATGGGATTGTCGGGTGTGCAGACGGTCCCGAACACCTTGCAATCCTGCGGCCGCTTCACGCCGCGCAGGATCGCGCCGCATTCGCAGGCCTTGCTGTCGGCCACGGATCGATAACGGATCCCGAACCGTGCTTCGGCGTCGAAATCTCTGTATTCGGGCCGGATGCGCAGGGCGCTGTTGGCCACGATCCCCAGGCCGCGCCACTCGAATTCCGGCCGCAGTTCGAAGACCTCGGCCATCAGCGACTGTGCCTTGAGATTGCCTTCGCGACTGACGGCGCGGGTGAACTCGTTTTCAACTTCGGCGCGACCCTCGTTCAACTGCCGCACCAGCATCAGGATCGCCTGCATCACGTCCAGCGGCTCAAAGCCGGCGATGACCACCGGCCGCCGGTATTGGGCGGCAAAGAGTTCGTAAGGCCGGGTGCCGATAACGGTGCTGACATGGGCCGGGCCGACGAAGCCGTCGACCCGTGCCATGTCGGCCGCCCCGTCCCGCGGCGATGCCAGGATGGCGGCGATGGCCGGCGGCGTCAGCACGTGATTGCAGAACACCGTGTAATTGCGCAGCGATCCCGCCGCCGCCTGTTTGATCACCACGGC
>CAYVOU010000394.1:0-2549 GCA_964453295.1 uncultured Gammaproteobacteria bacterium | reverse complement strand
GCAGCCTTGTTGTTTGTTGTTACCGTGACGTCGATCGGCGTTGCCGCCGTTACAGTTCGTCGCGAAGTCCTTCTTGAAGTATAGGGTCTCCGCTCCGTCGCCGCGGTGATGCCGGACCGTCTGTCAGCCGCACCGGCAACGATTGCGCTAAACCCACACGCTTATTCGGGGTGACCAGCGGCGTTTCCGGTGCTTCGTCCGGATCCTGCCCGGATACCGGCACGAACGGGGCTTCCGGCGGCGTTTCGGCCGAGACTTCGAGCGGAATGGATGTTTCGGGGATCTCCCGTGGCACGGCCGGCGGGATCTCGAGCGGCGGCCCGGGTTCGCCGGGCACGGCCGTGCCGGCCAGGCCTGAAATGTGGTGAATGTTCGGCATCGTCATTTGATCAATCAGAGTTTTCGGGATCGCGCTCGCGCGCGTCTTCGGCCAGCATCGCCGTCAAGGCGGCTTCGATGGATTTCGAGGCCGGGAGATAATCCGTGCCGGCGTCGAAATGTAACGGCGAACCGAAGCGCACTTGGGCAACGCCGCGCGCACGCGGCCACAAAATATCGGGCGGCAGGATGCGCTTTGTTCCGGTGATGATCATCGGCACCACCGGCACCTGCATTTCCACCGCCAGCATGCCGGCGCCGGCCTTGAGCGGCTGCAGCTTTTCCGTGCTGCGGTTCAACTGCCCCTCAGGGTAGATCAATACGTTCCAGCCGTCGTCCAGCAGGCGGCCGGTGTACTCCAATCCGCTGCGGATGTTTTCCGTGACGCCGGTCGGCAGCGGATAACTGTTGAAGGCAAGGTCCGCCAGCGGTGCCGCTGGCTGGAAGCGCTGGTAAAGCACGTCAGTGGCCGCTGCAATTGCAAGCCGCCGCCTGAACCTGGGCGGAATTGCCTGGATCGCCACGGGGGAGTCGAGGAAACTGCCGTGATTGGCCATGAAGATGAGCGGCGGTGTGAGCGCATCAAGCCGATTGGCGCCTCGCACGTGCAGCCGGCACAGCAGCGGCAGCCAGGATTCCAGCAATATGCCGCGAACCAGCGGGCGCAGCGTACTTGCCCACGCCGACAGCGGCCAGCGCGGATAACGCGTCAGGATCGGCGCCGGGCCGGTACGCGTGGCAATCCTCGATTCCAGATCGCTCACCGTCGTCTGCCCGGTAATGAAGGTTTCATCAATGGCCACGCTGAATTCGTCTTCGATGGCACTGACAAGTTCGATGCGCGTCAGCGAATCCACACCCAGTTGGTCGACGATGCGCGTGCCCGCATGAATGTCGGCGGGATCGTGGCCCGTGATCTGTGCCAGCACCCTGGTCAGCGGGCTTGCAATCGCCGGCCCGGTGGCCGGGACCGATTTCCGATCGCTCGTCCAGGCGATGATCTCCTCCTTTTTGGGCTTGCGGGTTGCCGACCTCGGAAAATCCGCTGACGGCCAGATCGACCAGCCAAGGATCTGCTGATGTGGCGCCAACTGGCGGTTGGCCTGCGCGATGACCGCATCGCCGTCGCAGCCGTCGCAAAGCAGTACCGCGTGCAGCAGTGTGCGGCCATTCCTTTCGAGGCCGAAGACGGCGCTGTCACGCACGCCAGGGATCCGGTTCAGCTCGGCTTCCACGTCTTCGGGAAAAATGTTCTCGCCCGACGGGCCGAGAACCATGTACTTGCGGCGTCCATGAACGTAGAGGTAGCCGTCGTCGTCGAAATGGCCGCCGTCCCCGGTCCGGAACCATCCGTCCTCAAAGCTGGCGCGGGTGCGCGCCTCATCGCGGTAATAGCCCGCCATGACATTGGCGCCACGCACCAGGATCTCGCCGTCCGCCGAGATCCGTACCTTTACCCCCGCGCAGGGCTTGCCGACCGACCCGATCCGGTGGCACGCGGGCGAGTTGCTGGCAACGACCGGGCTGGCTTCGCTCAGCCCGTAGCCGTGGTAGACGGCGAAGCCCAGCCGCGTCCACTTGCGTTCGACTTCCGGATCCAGCGCCGCGCCCCCGCTTGCCACCCCTTGCAGGGTGCTGGAAATACGCCGGTGTATTCGTCCGTTCAAGAGGGATCGCAGCGGTGCCGGGATCCGCGCCAGTTTTTCGTCGACGCGGTCCATCACCGTTTTCAGAAACTCAGGGACCGCGACCAGATAGGTCGCGGGCGTATGTGCCAAGGCGTCGAGGATGACCCGGGAACCGGGCGAGGGCAAATGGGTCACCGCGCAACCGATAGTCACCGGACACAACATGCTGATCATCTGCGCGTACATGTGAAACAGCGGCGGAATGGAGATCAGATGATCGGATGCGGTGACAGGCACGATGCGGCAGACCATCTCAATGTTGGCGAGCAGGTTGGCATGGCTCAGCATCACGCCTTTGGGATCGCCGGTCGTACCGGAGGTATAGACGATTTCGCAGAGATCGCCGGCCTGGCGGTCGCGACCGGGCATCGGCAGGTCAGCAGTGAGCTCCGGCACCGCCCGATCGATTGCGATGGATGCGAGCGCGGGGCCCGGCCACGGTTGGCGGGCCGATACCAACGCCAGCTTCGGCTCGGCCGAGGC
>CAYVOU010000393.1:0-2559 GCA_964453295.1 uncultured Gammaproteobacteria bacterium | reverse complement strand
GGATCAAGGTGTCGACCGTGTCCTGCAGTTCGCGGCGCCCGTTTTCCCCGGACGGCGCACAGTCGCACAGGTGCGGCGGCAGGTCCGACAGCTGCACGGCATCGGTCTTGACGACCAGGGCCCATCGCGCGCAGAGATTGCGCAGTTCACGGATGTTGCCGGGCCAGGCGTAATCGCACAAACGTGCCATCACCTCCGCCGGGATCTGCAGCGGCGTACGCCGGGCATTGGCGCAGGCCCGCTTGATGAAGTGCCGGGCCAGCAGCGCGACGTCGCCCGGGCGGTCGCGCAGCGCGGGCAGTTCGATTTCGATGACGCCGAGGCGATGGAACAGATCGAGTCGGAAGGCGCCGCTCGTGATGCGATCGCGCAGGGCGCCGCTGGCCGCGGCGACTACGCGGACGTCCACCAGTTTTTTGTCGTGACTGCCGATAGCGCTGATTTCTCCCGACTCGAGCACGCGCAGGAATTTTGCCTGCAGGTCCAGCGGCAGGGCGTCCACTTCGTCCATGAACAGCGTGCCGCCGTCCGCGGCCTCGTACTTGCCGATGGCACCTTCCCGCCGCCCGCCCGTAAAAGCGCCGGGCGCGTATCCGAAGAGTTCGCTTTCCGCCAGTTCCGCCGGCAGCGCCGCGCAGTTGAGGATAACGAACGGCCGCGACGCTCTTGCGCTGTCCGCATGAATCGCGTGTGCGATGAGTTCCTTGCCCGTGCCGCTCATGCCGGTCAGCAGAACTGTGTTGTCGCAGGGATCGCCGGCCGCGGCGCGGGCAAGCGATACGGCGCGGAGGAATACCGGCGATTCGCCGATGAGGTCGGCAAAGGCGAAGCTGGCGGAGGATGCCGGCGCGCGGTGATCTTTGGGACGCCTGGCGGACGCATCGGATGCGGCGATGGTCAGGAGCGTGCCGATGTGGCTGCCGTCGCGGTGCAACGGCTCCAGGTACAGCCTGGCGCCGCGGCGTCCGGACTCGATATCAATCTCTGCCGGGCGGTCTTCGTTGGCGCGCATCGCATCCCACAGCGCTGGATCGATGTCGCCTATGAATCGATCAGGACAAACGTTCGAGGGCAGGCCGAGATGCTGCAATCCGCACGGGTTTGCTTCGATGATGCGCCCGGCGTTGCTGATGGCGACAACACCGTTTCCCGGCCGGCGCCGCAGGGCGTCGCAGAAGGCGGCACGCAGCCGTTCGTGCCGATGAACTAGCAACAGATTCAGCGCCTGGCCCACGGACTGGGCGATGGTCGTTGCGAGCAGAAATCGTTCCAGCCTCGCGCTGCGCACCGGCCCGGTAATGTCTATTACCCCGACGGGCTGCCGGGTTTCCGGGTGCAGGATAGGGCTGCCGTAACAGACCCACGGCTGCCAGCCGCTGCAATAGTGCTCCGGTCCGAAGACAAACTCAGGGCGGCCCAGGGCGAGCGGTGTCCCCACTCCATTGGGGCCGACCGTGTCGGTGTTCCAGAGGCCGCCCGGCACGAAGTTGATCCGCTCCAGTTGTTTGCGCAGGCCCCTGGCACCGGCGGCTGCCAGGATCTGGCCGTCGGCATCGCCGAGCGCGATCACGTGGCCGGCGGCCTCGGCGAGCGGTGTGTAGCGCCGCAGGACTTTCGTGCCCGCGATGCCGAGGTCATCCCGCGCCAGGCGGGCTTCGAGCTCGTCGGGTGCCGTGCGCCGGGGCGCCCGATCGCAGCCGGGGTCGATACCCAGGTTGCGGCAGCGCTGCCAGCTTTCGGAGATGACCGGGCGTGGCGTGTCGCCGCTGAGTTTTCCCGTCGAAACGAACCAGTCCCAGGCGCCGGCATAGCGATGAATGGCGCTGCTCGGATCCTGAAAGATGCGCGTTGCTTCTTGAGTTGAAATCATGTTCGGCAAGCCCTCGCTTTCGTCGAACCTCTCGCCCCGACAGGGCAAGGTCAGTGGGTGGTGTCGTCGTAGGGCGCGGCCGTCAGGGCGCGGCCGGTTTCGTGGTCTCCTTGATCCACGCCTGCAGCTCGTCATGGGTTTCCTTTAGGATCTTGGCGGAGGTCTTGGCGTAGTCGACCAACATTTCGGTCTGCCCCGCCATGACCTTGGCCTGGCTCGATAGGAGGTCCTGCAAGGTCGCGGCCTTGCCAGTCTGAGTCCATTGTTCCATGCCCGCTTCCAGGGATTTGCTGATTAGATCCTGCTGGGATTGGGAAAGGCGCTGCACCGCTTTTTCATTGATGCTGATCAGGGTGCGGTATGCTGAAAGAGCTGTCCCGCCCAGATTGCTGAAATCTTCTAAGTTTTTGTATATCATTGAAATATCTCCTTTCTGTATCGTGGTTTTGTTGATCGTACCGAGTAAAATGGTGCAGTGCACAATATGCCAAACGATGGTCTCATCGTTTTTGACTTGGGTCAATAAAATGCGGGTTGCGGGTGCGTCCGCGACGAAGTCGTGGGCGCAATCCCGGCTAGAATTCGGTCCGATTGCGAGCCGGTATCCTGGAATTGGCGATATCCTGGCGGCGAGGACGTATAGGGCGGGTGCTACGGCACGGCAGGACGATACAAATTGAGCGGAACGG
>CAYVOU010000392.1:0-2561 GCA_964453295.1 uncultured Gammaproteobacteria bacterium | reverse complement strand
CTTCGTCTTCGGCATCGCCTGCGTGCTGGTGTTCCCTTCGGTGTTCTTTCCCTTTGCCAGCCGCCTGGACGGCACCTTCTACGCCTTTGCCATCTTCTCGCTCGCGTTCATCGGTCGGCCGCTGGGCTCCCTGTTGTTCATGCGGCTCCACAATCGCTACGGCCGCGGCCTCAAGCTGACGGTTGCCTTGTTCATGCTGGGAACGACGACGGCGGGCATCGCCTTCATTCCCAGCTACCAGACGCTGGGGGCGGCGGCGATCGTATGGCTGGCCGTCATCCGACTCCTGCAAGGCGTGGCCATCGGCGGAAGCTGGGACGGCCTGCCCTCGCTGCTGGCACTCAGCGTGCCGGCGAAGCGCCGGGGTTGGTATGCCATGATCCCGCAGCTCGGCGCCCCCATCGGTTTCATTGTCGCGGCGGCCTTGTTTGCCTATATCGAGGCGAGCCTGTCCTCCGCGGACTTCCTTGACTGGGGCTGGCGCTATCCGTTTTTCGTGGCCCTCGCCATCAACGTGGTCGCATTATTCGCCCGCCTGCGGATCGTGGTAACCCCGCAGTTCGCCAGCCTGCTGAAAACCCGCGAGCTGATGCCTTCGCCCGTCGGTGAGCTTGTCCGCCACCAGGGCCGGAACATCGGTCTCGGCGCGTTCGCGCCGCTCGGCAGTTATGCCCTGTTTCACCTGGTGACGATCTTCGCCCTGTCCTGGGCATTGCTGTACAACGGGCAGACCGGCGTGGATTGCCTGCTGGTGCAGATCCTGGGCGCGGCGGTCGCGGTGCCGTGCATGTTCCTCTCCGGCATGATTGCGGATCGCATCGGCCGCCGGGCCGCGCTCGGCATCTTCGCCGTGCTGATCGCGATCTACAGCGGCTACACGCCGCTGCTGCTCTCCGGCGGCAGGGTGGAGGCGTATTCATTCATCGTGATTGGTTTCGCCTTGCTCGGCTTCTCCCATGCCCAGGCGGCCGGCGCTGTCAGTTCCACCTTCCAGAGCTACTACCGTTACAGCGGCGCGATGATCACCTCGGATCTGGGCTGGCTGTTCGGCGCCGGCTTTGCGCCGCTGGTCGCGTTGGCGCTCACCGCCTACCTTGGCGTCGGTTACGTCGGGCTCTACCTGCTTTCCGGCGCCGTCGGCACGCTGGGCGCCCTCTGGGCCAGCCGCAGCGTCGGCCTGCCGAACGACTGACGAGAAACAGGAGAAGCAACGGGTCCCAATAATCGGAAGACCCGGCTCGGCAGTGGGAATGGATTACGGGGGTACGGTCAGCAATCGACGGATTCGCATTTCAGGCTCGTAGGTTTTTTTTGAGCCTGACATCGTGGTGCGGCTCACCGAAAGGCGTAATCGCAGCGCGCCCGCTGCCGCTTGCCCCATCTCGCGCGCTGCAGCTAGTATGTAGCCAGCCTTTGAGCAAATCCGATCCCGGAGCGCGGCGATGGCTGAAAAAGCGTTGTTCAGTCCGGAAATCTGTCATCGGATCGGTGCCGAGATCGCAGTGCGAGCCGGTGCCGAAGGCTGCAATACGCGCGAGATCCAGGAGGGCATGATTCACGCGTGGCGCTGCTATCTGACCGGCGGCTCGGCGGAGAGGGCGGTGCGCCAGGGCGTGCTGCACGCGGAGACGCTGCGCGATGCGCGCGGTCTGGGGCAACGCGGTGATGACCCGATGATCGCCGCACCGTTCTAGGCGACCGGCCGCTTTGATGTCCGGCGAGCACTTGTGCTTGGACCTGGCACTGGTCGACGGCATGTTGATGATGCGGGTGGTGGTCGTCAGGTCGCACTCAACATGGCGGCAAACCCCTTGTCCGTCCCTGGCGATGGCACGGTCAGCAACTCACGCATCGGGCATGCCGCTCAGTGACCGTGGCCGCGATGGCCGCGAAGCGGTCGCATCCCACCTCCCATATCCACTATCATCGGCGTTTCCTTCCGAACCCATCCGATAGAGGAGTCATAACATCATGAGCGATAAGATCTACATGCGCGTCGGCGAAGCCCTGGTCGCCGGTGGCCCGCCGGGTACCGCCGCCGAACCGGAAGTCGCGATCGGCGAGATGGACGGCCCCATGGGGGTCGCCTTCGGCAATCTGTTAGGCGATCAGGTCAAAGGCCACTCGCGCGTGCTGGCGATCCTGAACACCGACGTGATGGTGCGGCCGGCAACGCTGATGGTCAGCAAGGTCACCGTCAACAACAGCCGCTACACCAACATCCTGATGGGCACCGTGCAGGGCGCCATCGCCAACGGCGTGCTGGATGCCGTGCGCGCCGGCGATATCCCCAAGGACAAGGTCAACGATCTGGGCATCATCGTGTCGGTGTGGCTGAATCCCAGCGTCATCGAAGACAAGGCGCTGGATCACAAGAAGCTCTTCGAGATCCATCGCGAAGCCACCGCCAAGGCCATCCACAAAGGCATGTGCCACGAGCCCACGATAGACTGGCTATTGGAGAACCAGGAAAAGCTGGTGCACAAGTATTACAAGATGGGCTTGGACGGCAAGGTCTGATCGACTTTATAGGGCACGGACGGCAGTTTTGGACAAGATCT
>CAYVOU010000391.1:0-2565 GCA_964453295.1 uncultured Gammaproteobacteria bacterium | reverse complement strand
ACGGCCAGGCTCTCATTGAAAATCTGTTTGATGCGATCGACGGAATCCATTGTTGAGAGTCTTCGAAGGTTGGACTGGGCGGGAGGCGCAGGGTTCGCGGAATTATGCCTGAAATGCATCCGTGATCCACTCCGTATGCGGATCGGCTTCCTCGCCTGAGAGCAGGATCACATCGAAGCGGCAGGCGGATTGACGATACACGGGGTGCGATTGGAGAAAGTGCCTGGCGCTCTGGACGACTCGCAACTGTTTGCGCCTATCTATGCTTTCCGCGGCGCTGCCGTAACCGGCGCGGCGCCGATAGCGTACTTCCACAAAAACCAGCGCATTGCCATCCGCGGCAATCAGATCGATTTCTCCGCTTCGGCAGCGGTAATTGCGCGCCACGACGACCAAGCCGGCACGCTCGAGCTGGGCCGCGGCGCGATCCTCCGCCCACTGGCCGCTGCCGCCCGCCCGCTGCCCCGATCCTCCTGCCGTCACTGCTCCGGCTGAGTCGGTTGTGCTGGCTGAGCGGATGGTGCCGGCTGAGTCACCTGGGCTGGCGGTACCATCGGGGCGGCTTGGGCGGGTTCGGTCGGCGGACTTGGCGCGGCGGGTTGGTCCAGCAGGATCGGCAGGCCGTTGCTGAACTTGGCCCAGGTGAGCTGTCGCTGGATCTCGCCGTTCGAGGCTTCGCTGAGGATGCCGGTCTCGCCGTCGAAGCGGCTGCCGGGTTTGTTGGTGAGATCGGCCAGATGGGGGATCAGGCGGTAGGCGTCGACCCCGAAGGCATAGAGACGCCCGTAGACCACCGCGTCGTCAGGCCACTTCTTCTCAATGACAGCCTTGGCCGGATCGCCGTTGTCCGGCTTGAGTATCCAGGGCATGTCGCCGAACACGGTCCCGTCCATGTCGCTGTCGCGAGTTGCGTTGGGCGTGCCGACGTAAATGTGCGACGTCGAATACACCGGCAGGTCATCGGCGCGATGGAAACGCAGCTGCGGACAGATTTGCCGGGCCTGGTTGGGAAACGCCGCCAGGAAAATGAAGTCCACATCCTGGCGTCGTTGGGGTTCGGAAACGACCCGCCTGCCGACGACCCTGCTGATGGCCTTGATGCGCGCCTCGCTGGCGTCGATGTCGAGCAACTGCTTGACCGGCGTGCTGTAGTCCTGCGTGTCGGGCTGGTAGGTCTGCGACTCCACCAGTTCGCCGCCGAGTGTCTGCCAGCGATCCTTGAACGCCTGCAGCACGCGCTGACCCCATGGATCGTCGGGCACCATCGCCAGGGCGTGAGCATGGCCGTCGAACCACGCGCGCTGGGCGACCTGTCGGGCCTCCTCTTCCGGCGGCAGGCCGAACTGAAAAAGGTTGTCGACGCGGGTGGTGCTGAGCGGCGTCAGCACGTCGTTCAGCGCGAGCGTTGGCACCGGCAGATGCTCGCGTTTTGATAGCGCATCCACAGCCGATTTCTCCAGCGGACCGACCACCAGCTGGGCTCCGTCGGTGACGGCTTGATCGTAAACCTTGGCGATGTCCGTGTGGGATGTGTTGTAGATCTGGATGGTCGGCCGCTGGCCGTTGCTGTTGTCGGCGTACCAAGCGGTGATGAAACCGTCGCGGATGGCGGCGCCCGGCCCGGCGAACTGCCCGGAAAGCGGCAGCAGCAGGGCCACCTGATTGGGCTTGATCTCCGTCTGTTCGGGATGGGCCGCGAGCTCGGCGGTCATGATGTCGGCGCCAATATGGCCGGGATGGGCTTGTTTCCATTGCTCGACGCGGGCCTTGAACTGGTCCGGATCGAGTCGGGTGGTGGCGTGGACCAGGGCGAGCTCAAGCCAGGGACGCAATGCCGGCGATGCGCTCGGCAGGCGCTGGTTCAGCGCCGCGACTGACTGGTTCGACAGCGCGGCCCATATCGCCTTGCCGTTGCTCTGCTTGGCAGCCGGGTCCGTGAGCAGGGTGCCGAGTTCGGCGCGCTCGGCGGCGGCGTCGAGGGGGCGATGAAGACTGTCGAGGTACTCCGCGTTCAGCGCATGGATGCGCACCGCATGGCTGCCCTGCGTATCGAGGCGGGCAGCCTGTTGCAGATCCACCAGCCCGACGTCGGGATGATTCTCGCCGGCATCGATCCTCGAGGTGACGATAAGGGATTCGACCTGCTGGTCGACGCTGGATTTGTCGAGGTGGGTTGCCGCCAGGACCTGCTTTGCCTCGGGGATCTTCCTGGCGTCGATGTAGGCGTTGGCCGCCCGCAGGCGGTACATCGCGGCGCTGGAAGCCGGACTGTTCACGGAAAGCTTCAGGAACGCCTGCGCGGCGGCCTCCGGCTGGCCGGCCTTGAGCAGGTCCACCGCGTGCTGGGCGGGGTCTGGCACCTTCTCGCCACCCGCGCCGCTACGGACATTTTGTTGTGGACCACATCCGGCGAGGGCGATAATCGCCACCAAGGCCGGTCCCCATAGCAATCGCAAACCGAAATTACGCATGTCCGACAGTATCCGCAAGGGTCAATAAAGGTGTCAATCGAAAGCCGCCCGGCCGCCGCGTCCGGCACGTTGTTTATCGTGGCGACACCCATCG
>CAYVOU010000390.1:0-2581 GCA_964453295.1 uncultured Gammaproteobacteria bacterium | reverse complement strand
GATCGTGACGCACATGGCGTCACCGAGGCCGTCCAGGCCCTTGGGGCCGGCGCCGCGCAACAGCTGCAGCAGCACGGTCTCCGCCTGGTCGTGCTGATGATGCGCGGTCACCAGCACTTCTCCGGGTCGCAGCGCCCGCGCCAGGGCCTGGTAGCGACACTGCCTCGCCCAGGCCTCCGGGCTCTGCCCCCGGGGCGCGGTCGCATCGATGTCCAGCGTCCGCAGGGCGAGGCCGTGCGACCTGCAGAAGTCGCGGCAATGGGCCGCCCAGTCGGCGGCCCCCGGCTGCAGGCCATGGTTGACGTGCACCACCCGCAGGGGTCGCCCGACATCGGGCGCAAGGCGGGTCAGCGCATGCAGCAGCACGGTGGAATCGCGGCCGCCGCTGAATGCGACCAACAGGCCGCTGCATTCCGGAAGCACGGAAAGGGCCGACTGGAGTTGCTGGATAAGCTCGCTGCTGTGGCGCGCCGCGGCGTCCACGATGGAGATCAGGCCTGCTGGTAGCGGCCGAAGCGCATCAGACGCTGGAAGCGCGCCTCCACCACCTGCTCGAGCGTGACACTGTCGGCGAGCGCCAGCGCTTCGTTCAGCGCTGCCTTCAGGCGCACGGCCGTCAGGTCCGGATCGCGATGGGCGCCACCCAGCGGTTCCGGGATCACCTGGTCAATCAGGTTGAGCTGCAGCAGACGGGCCGAGGTAATGGCCATGGCTTCCGCCGCTTCGCTGGCCTGATCCGCGCTCTTCCACAGGATGGACGCGCAGCCCTCCGGCGAAATCACGGAATAGACGCTGTATTCCAGCATGATCAGACGATCGGCAATGCCAATCCCCAGGGCGCCACCGGAGCCGCCCTCGCCGATGACCGTGGCGATGATGGGTGTTTTCAGATCCGCCATCTCGAAAAGGTTGCGGGCGATCGCCTCGCTCTGGCCGCGTTCCTCCGCGTCGATACCGGGGAAGGCGCCGGGGGTATCGATGAAGGTGAGCAGCGGCATTTTGAACCGCTCGGCCAGCTTCATGATGCGCAGGGCCTTGCGGTAGCCCTCCGGCTGGGTCATGCCGAAGTTGCGATGCAGGTTCTCGTTGGTATTGCGCCCCTTCTGATGACCGACCACGGCAACCGAACGCCCGTCCAGCCTGGCGACGCCGCATACCAGCGCCGGATCGTCGCCAAAGGCGCGATCGCCGTGCAATTCCTCGAAATCGGTAAACAGGCGCTGGATGTAATCCAGCGTATAGGGACGCTGCGGGTGACGCGCAAGGCGGGAGATCTGGTGAGCCGACAGAGTAGAGAAAATCGAGCGCGTCAGTTCCTGCGAGCGCTGCTTCAGGCGTCCGATCTCCTCGGTAATATTGATGTCAGTGTCGTTTCCCAGGTAGCGCAGTTCCTCGATCTTGGCCTCAAGTTCTGCAATCGGTTGCTCAAAATCAAGGAAATTCAGGTTCATGCGCATATTCGTCCGGAGCGGAAATGGCCTGCTACGTTATCGGGTTGGCGGCCGGCTGACAAGGCCGGTGCCCAGGCGTCCTCAGTATTCCAATCGCACTTTATCGGCACCGAGTTTCGCCTTCAGGCGTTCCACCAGCCCGGTGACGGGTGTCACGGTCCAGTCGGGGCCGAACCGCAGTCTGGCCCGACACTCGCCCTTGAGGTATTCGACCCAGACCGGGCAACCGCCTTCGCGGTGCGGACCGAACACCCCTGCCAGATCGTTGACCAGGCCATTGTGGAAATCGGCCTGTTCCAGGCTCAACACGAGTCGTTTGGCGAATTCGGCCCTGGCTTCTTCCAAACGCCAGATTTTATCGCCGACCAGCGACATTTCCCCCGAAAAGTTGTCGGTGCCGTACTCGCCTTCCACCACCACCGGCTTGTTCACCTCCAACTTTTCCGCCACGGCGTCGTAGCATTCGGAATACGCCGTGACCTCCAGGCTGGCGTCGCGATCGTCGAGCAGAAGGAAAGCCATGCGCCCGCGCCGGGTCGGCCGGGTCCGCACCTCGGCAAGTATCCCGGCCACCCGCACCCGGTTCTTGCCCCGGCCTTCCGGTGCCTTGAGCGTGCCGATGCGCGCCAAGCCCATTTCTCCGATCTGGGCCTCGTAGGCGTCGATGAAATGCCCGCTCAGCGGCCGGCCCAACGTGGCTTTCTCGCCCAGCAGCCGATCCTCCGGCGACCAGTCCGCCACGTCCGCAAAGGCTACCGGCGGCGCACCGCCCCCGGCGCCGCTGCCCGCGGCAAACAAGTCCTCCTGGCCCGCACCCTGGTTGCGGCCGTGCTGTTCGGCGTATTGCAAGGCGTCGCTCAGGCTCGCCATCATCACACCGCGGTTGGGACCCAGGGCGTCGAGGACGCCGGCTTTGAGCAGCGCTTCCAGCACCCGCCGGTTGGCGCGCCGCGTGTCGATACGGTTGCAGAGTTCAAACAGATCCCGAAATACACCGTTCTCCTCGCGCTCGGTCACGATCGCCTCAATGGCCGATTGCCCGACGCCTTTGACGGCGCCCAGACCATAGCGAATCGTCCGCGGTCCCGCGACGGTAAATCGGTATCGGCTCTCCTGGATGTGCGGAGGCA
>CAYVOU010000389.1:1090-2621 GCA_964453295.1 uncultured Gammaproteobacteria bacterium | reverse complement strand
GAGGGTGCAGCAGGAGCGCATCGATTTGAACCGGCTGATCGAGGAGGTTGTGGAACTCTATCGCACCGACGATGGCCGTATCGTCATGAACCTGGAACTCGATCCGCGGTTGCCGCTGCTTTTCGCCGACCCGAACCGGCTGCGGCAACTTCTGAACAATCTGGTCAAGAATGCCATCGAGGCCCAGAACGACAAACCAAACAGCGTGGTGCGGGTCAGCACCCGGCTGGCACAGGAAAACCTGGGGGACTATCTGGAAATGCGCATCGAGGATCGCGGCAACGGTATACCGGTGGATATGTTGAGCCAGGTGTTCGAGCCCTATGTCACCAACAAGCCCAAGGGCACGGGGCTGGGCCTGCCCATCGTCAAGAAAATCGTCGAGGAACATGGTGGCATCGTCTGGATGGAAAACAACGCCGCCGGCGGCGCCAGTGCGGTCATCCGCCTGCCGGTCGCCGAGGTTGAAACCGGCGGCGTCGCGGTCGCCGCCGCAAGGAGGCCGGCATGAGCAGTCCGCACATCCTCGTCGTCGATGACGAACCCGATATTCGAGATCTGCTGCGCGAAATCCTTGAAGACGAGCACTTCGAAGTGAGCACCGCGGGATCCGTGCAGGAAGCGCGCATGGCCTGGCGCAGCCACCGCCCGGACCTGGTGCTCCTCGACATCTGGATGCCGGACGGCGACGGCATCTCGCTGCTCAAGGAGTGGTCCGACAACCAGCCGCTGGACGTGCCGGTGGTGATGATCTCCGGCCACGGCAACGTCGAAACCGCGGTCGAGGCCACCCGCCTCGGTGCCTACGATTTCCTGGAAAAGCCCCTCTCAATGGGCAAGCTCGTGGTGACCGTGCAGCGGGCCCTGGAAATGGCGTCGTTGCGTCGGGAAAACGTCGGCCTGCGCCGCCGCAGCGGCACGTCGGACCTGGTCGGCAAGAGCCGCACCACGCAGCAGATCAAGGAACGCATCGACCGGATCGCCCACCACAAGACCACCGTGTTTCTCACCGGCGAATCCGGCACCGGCAAGGAATTGTTCGCGCGCTATCTGCACGAACAGAGTCCGAGGGCGGGCAGTCCCTTCATCAGTGTCAACATTGCCGGGCTGATGCGCGCCAGCATTGAAGCCGAGCTATTCGGTTCGGAGCAACAGGGACGCGTCTACTTCGGCGCGCTGGAACAGGCCAACGGCGGCACGGTGTTGCTGAAGGACATTGCGGATCTCGAGATGGGCGTGCAGGCGACGCTGCTGAACGTGCTTGAAAGCCAGTCGCTGATGCGTGTCGGCGGCCACGAAGCGGTCACCATCGACGTGCGGGTGGTGGTCGCCACCCGGCACGATCTGAAGGAGGCGGTTGCCGAGGGCCGTTTCCGCGACGATCTGTACTACCACCTCAACGTCCTGCCGATCGCCATCCCCGCCCTGCGCGAGCACCTGGAGGACGTGCCCGAACTGCTGGAGTACTACCTCGATCTCTTCGCCAGCCAGGAGGGCCTGCCGCAGCGCCGTTTTTCCCACGCCGCCCTGT
>CAYVOU010000389.1:0-1080 GCA_964453295.1 uncultured Gammaproteobacteria bacterium | reverse complement strand
GCGCCTACCACTGGCCAGGCAACGTGCGCGAGCTGAAGAACATGGTGCAGCGCCTGCTCATCCTCGGCAGCGGCGAGACGATTGATGCCGGGGAAGTGGCGCAGGCGCTGGGGCAACGCCCCAGCCCCGCCGACATCGCCAGCCAGCCCGATTTCGAAATGCCCTTTCGCGCCGCCCGCGAACAGTTCGAAAAAAACTATCTCGAATACCAGCTGCAGCTGGAACACGGCAACGTCAGCCGGGTGGCCGAAAAGGTCGGTTTGGAGCGCACCCACCTGCACCGCAAGCTGCGGGCGCTGGGCATCGATCCCAAGCTCACCAAGCAGGCCAGCCGGTGAACCCGGACCCCGTCGCCAGCCTGGAGGCACTGCTGGCCGGCGGGCAGGACAGCGCGGTGCTGCGGTTCAGCCTGGGCAGCGCCCTGGCGAAACGCAACCGGCCTGACGACGCCGTCGTCCATCTCCGGCGAGCCGTCGAGTTCGATCCGCGGTATTCCGCCGCGTGGAAGCAGCTCGGCTTGGCGCTCGCGGACGCCGGTCGTACCGACGACGCCATCGCCGCCTACGAACAAGGCATTGCCGCGGCCACCGCCAAAGGCGATGTGCAGGCGGGCAGGGAAATGACGGTTTTCCTCAAACGGCTGCAACGCGAACGCTCACCGAACTGAGTCCGGACCCGGCACCGTATCGGGGGTCCCGACGGTATCACCACACCGGCGAAAAGGAGGTCATTATGTTTCCATGGCTTTATTGCTGGGCGCCGCAATTCCACTTCCCTTTCAGCGGTGCCGTCCAGCAGGACATCGCCCCATCCAACGACTGGTTTTTCGGCGGCATCCAGCCCGGCACCGGCGATGCCGCGCTGGAACAGGCGGTATTCGACAAAGTTGCCTCCTACGGCAAGCAGCTCGGCATTCTGACGGACACCATGCTGTGGCTGGCCGGCGGCGTTGCGGACGGGACGGCACCACCCGCACTAGAACAACTGCGGGATCTACAACGGCAGGTCGAGGCGCTGAAATCACGGCATCGCGATGAGACGCTGGCACAGGCGGAGTCACTGCTGGCGACGCTGGCGCGC
>CAYVOU010000388.1:0-2621 GCA_964453295.1 uncultured Gammaproteobacteria bacterium | reverse complement strand
ACGGCGTTGACCGTGATCCCGCGGCTGGCGACTTCCCGTGCCAGCGACTTGGTGAAGCCGACGATGCCCGCCTTGGCGGCGGCGTAGTTCGACTGACCGGGGTTGCCCGTCTGGCCGACCACCGAGGTGATGTTGATGATCCGTCCGTGGCGCGCCTTCATCATGCCTCGGATCAGTGCTTTGCTCAGGCGGTACACCGAACCGAGGTTGGCATCGATGATGCGGTCCCACTCCTCGTCTTTCATACGCATCAACAGGTTGTCGCCGGTAATACCGGCATTGTTCACCAGTATGGTGGGCATCCGCTGCAGCCGTTCCAGCTCTGCGACCAGGGAAGCGATCGAGTCCGGACTGGTAACATCGAGGACCAGGCCACCGCCGTCGATCTGATTTTCCTTGAACACCGCATTGATTTTTTCGACCCCGGCATCCGAAGTGGCGGTCCCGGTGACGGTCGCGCCCTGTCGGCCCAGGGCCAGCGCGATGGCGGCGCCTATGCCTCGGCTGGCGCCAGTGACCAGGGCAATCTGGTTGCTGAAATCCATGTTCAGGCTCCTCGTGTTGCCGACAACGCGTCCTGCAGGCTGGCCGGGTCGTACACGGCCAGGCAGCTCACGTCTTTTTCGATACGTTTGCACAGTCCCGTCAGCACCTTGCCGGGACCGCATTCGATAATGGTGGTGACACCGTCGCGGGCCAACCGTTGCACGGTTTCTATCCACCTCACCGGCTGACTGAGCTGGCGGACCAGCGCATCGGCAATCTCGGCCGGCGCCGGATGCAAGTCCACATCGGCAGTATGAACGACGGGAATGGTCGGGGCATGCAGGTCGATGCCGCCCAGATAGTCCGCCAGGCCGTCGGCCGCCATCTGCATCAGCGTGCAGTGTGACGGGACGCTGACCGGTAGCGGCACGGCACGCTTGGCGCCGGCCGCCTTGGCCGCGGCACAGGCACGGTCCACCGCCGCCTTGTGGCCGGCGATGACAATCTGGCCGGGCGCGTTGAGGTTGGCGCAGGTCACGACCTCGCCTTCCGCCGCCGCGGCACAGATATCGGCCAGCTCGGCCTCGCCCAGTCCGAGTATCGCCGCCATAGCGCCGGCACCCGGCAGCACCGCGGCCTGCATCAGGCGGCCGCGCTCGGCCACCAGCTTCACCGCATCGCCGAAAGCCAGGCTCCCCGCGCAAACGAGCGCGGTGTACTCACCCAGGCTGTGGCCCGCCATGCAGGCCGGTACCGCGCCGTTTTGCGCCTGCCAGACACGCCAAACCGCCACGCCGGCGGTCAACATTGCCGGCTGGGTAATCTCCGTCTTGTTCAAATCCGCTTCCGGCCCTGTCTGCACCAGCTGCCACAGGTCGTAGTCCAGCGCCTCCGAAGCTTCCTGAAAGGTGCTGGCTATCTGCGGCTGGTCCGCTGCCAGCCCGGCCAGCATCCCCAGCGACTGCGATCCCTGTCCGGGAAATACAAATGCGATGGTCATACGTGTTCCTGAATCGGAAATGTTGATTTGTCCGTAACAACGACGCCTCTGCCCGGAAGGCCCCGGGCGCCGGGTGTTCAGTACCGAAGCAGTGCCGAGCCCCAGGTGAAGCCACCGCCGAAAGCCTCGAGCAGGACGATTTCGCCGTGCTTGATGCGGCCGTCGCGCACCGCCACGTCCAGCGCCAGCGGCACCGACGCGGCGGAGGTGTTGCCATGGTCCGCCACCGTCTCCACCACCCGTTCCAGCGGCAATTTCAGCTTACGCGCCGTAGCGACGATGATGCGATGATTTGCCTGGTGCGGAACCAGCCAGTCAATGTCCGACTTCTCCATATTGTTGGCGGCCAGGGTCTCGTCAACGATCCGGCCGAGGGTGTTGACCGCAATCTTGAACACTTCGTTGCCCTCCATCTCAACGTAGGCCTCGCCGTCCAGCACCTGTTGGTAGTTGCTCGAGACACCGGCGCGCACCTGCAGCAGAGCCTGGTACTTGCCGTCGGCGTGCAGGTGGGTGCTTAAAATTCCCGGCTGCCGCCCGGCGCGCAGGATCACGGCACCGGCCCCGTCGCCAAAGAGCACGCAGGTCTTGCGATCCTTCCAGTTGATAATCCTTGAAAAGGTCTCGGCACCCACCACGAGCGCGGTCCTGGCCGAACCGGTGCGTATGAACTTTTCGGCGATGGCCAGAGCATAAATGAAACCGGCGCATACGGCCTGGACGTCGAAGGCGGCGCAGCCGCTGATGCCAAGGCGGTGCTGCAGCAGGCAGGCGGTGCTGGGGAATACCTGGTCCGGCGTGGTGGTGGCGACGATGATGAGGTCGATCTCGTCGGTGTCGATTGCGGCGGCGGCTATCGCCCGCCGCGCCGCCTGCTCGGCGAGATCGCAGGTGTTTTCTCCCTCGGCGGCGATATGACGCTGACGGATCCCGGTGCGTTCGCGGATCCACTGGTCGCTGGTATCGACCATCTTTTCCAGTTCGGCATTGGTCAGCACCTTTTCCGGCAGATAGCCGCCGGTGCCAATCAGGCGGGCGTAAGTCATACCGCCCGCTGCTCCAGCAACATCTCCTCGATCTGATGAGCAATGCGATCCGGCACGTTTTTTTCGATTTCGATACGCGCCTCTTCAAT
>CAYVOU010000387.1:0-2653 GCA_964453295.1 uncultured Gammaproteobacteria bacterium | reverse complement strand
CGGAACGGGTCACCGCGGTGCCGGGGTGGGCGTCGAGACGATGATCTTCAGGTTGCAGCTTGCGCGCCAGGTTGACCTTGGCGCCGGCGATATGGCAATGGATGTCGACGCCGCCGGGGAGGATTGCCATGCCGTGCGCGTCGATCCGGCGGGCGCCGTCGGCAACGCTGTCGACGATTTTGCCGCCGCTCATGCACAGGTCGCGGACCTCGCCGTCAATGCCATTGGCCGGGTCGTAAACCTTGCCGTTGACGATGCGGATGTCTGACATGGGTGGCGCTCTCCGTTGTTATTGTTGTTGGGCCGGCGTGGTCCGTCACGCCGCGGCGGGCGCATCGATGCGCTGACGTTTCATCCTCATGATTTCGGCGACGCGGGTCTTGATCGCGGTCAAGATTTCCTGATCGCTGGGGAACGGCGAGTCGAAGGCCGGCCGCAGTTCGATCGGCACGTCGTCCATTCGATACACCGTGCCGCCGACGTTGATGCCATAGGTCGCGGTGGTGAACGCCACGCGGGCAATCTTTGCCGTCGCCGTGAATTTGGTATCCAGCGAGATGATTGGAATGCGATGCAGGTGCTCGATCGCAGCACGGGGAAAATTCGACGCCGGATCGCTGGCGATGATGAGTGCCGCATCGGCGTCGCCGCGCGCCAGCACATCCACCGTGGTGAATTCGCCGGGATTGAATCGTGGATAGCCGCGGCTGAAATTGACCCCGAAAGGATAGCCCGTGGACCAGGACACCAGGTTGTCGGCGCCGGTGACGTTGCCGTGCCCGCGCACGGGCTTGGCGACGAAGTGGGTAAACTCGTTCAGGTCCGTGGCCAGCGCGAGCAGGGCGCCGGCGTTGAAATGGCGTCCGCGGGTCATGGTCAGGCCCATGCCGAAGAACAAGACACCGTAGCGGCAGTTCTTCATGCGCTCGACCAGATCGATCATCGTCGTCAGCGGGACGCCGGTGCGCTGTTCGACGGCGGGATCCAGGCGACGGCCCTTGACCAGGGCGCGCAAGGCCCACAGCAGTTCGAAATCGGCGCCCGGCTTGACCTGCACGAAAATGTTGGCCACCGGCGTGCTCGGTGTGCGCCGCACGTCTACCATCACCACGGTGCGATCCTTCTTGCCGTTGGGCGTGAACATGCCTTTGGTGGTGATGGCGTAGCGGGAGAACAGGCGCGGGTGCGCCTCGCCGGGGTTGCCGCCCCAGAAAATTACCAGATCGGCGCGGTTCTTGACCTCGCCCAGGGTCATGGTGCTTTCACCGAGGCACTGGAAGGCGATCCCCGAAGGGCCGTGACAGACCGAGGTGGTGGTGTCGATCGTGCCGTGGATCAGATCGGCGATGGTCACGGCTTCCCGCTGCGCTTCGCAGGTGGTGTCGCTTAAGCCGTAGGTGAGGGGAAAGCGCGCCTCGGTGAGGATGCGGGCCGCTTCCTCCACGGCCTCGGCGACTGTCGCCTCCTTGCCATCGATCAGCGCCGCAGGTCGATCTTCAACGGTATGTTCCGAAAACCAGGCGCGACCGAGCACGCAGGCGTTTTCGGCCTTGGTGATGCAATGTTTGTCCAGATCGACTGTCAGCTTCATGTCGTCGCACACACAGCCGCAAAAGGTGCAGGTGGCGTGTTCGACGATGCGGGTATTGTCTGTCATGAGTGACCTCCGCGTGCGCCGCCGCTACGTGACCGCCGGTTCGGGCGACACCTTTTCGACGCCGACCGCGAAATTCTTCGAGTGCGGCATGCCGGTGCCGGCGGTATCAGCGCCCATCAATTGGGAAGAGGGAGGGCCGTAGGCCATGAACAGCATGCCTTGCGGCAGGTCGGTGGGTTTGCGGCTCTTGCAGCGGACGATGGTTTCGCCGAATTCCGAGGTCAGCCGCACCGAGTCGCCGTCCTGCAGGCCGAGGCGCGCCATATCATCGGCATTCATATCCACAACGGAGGTGGCATCGCGATACTCATCCTTGAACTTCCCGGAGTTCAGGGATGTGCCGTGCTTGCTGGTGCGCCCGGCAATCAACGTCATGGTCTCAGTCATGCGCCTCGCCCTGGACCGCGCCGGGCGGGTTGTGCCCGGCGCGTGTCACCGATGCCGCACGCCCTTAAGAGGGCGCCGGAATATTATTGTTCTGCCCCGTGTACTGCGGGGATCGTGCAAAACTTCATCGGAGCCAGGCCAGGTTAAAGTGCCAGCGCCACCTTTAATCCGAGCCAACTAACTTACCAATAACATTTCCCGCCATATACGTCAATTACGCATATGCGGCCGGTGAATGTGCGCCTGCAACAGATACTTCCGGTAGCGAAGCCGCGTAAAGCGACGATGTTCTTGACTTATGTTCAGGCACAGCCATCAAGCTGATCGCATCGCGCAATTGCGTTTGCGTCGCTGGCGTCGCCGTTCGCTTGTGCTCCGCTTGCAGTAAGGCACGCGCGGTGGTTCCTCTGCGATGTTCGCGCCGATTTTTTTCGTTCAGACCGGATCTGCAATGTGGCGACGGACACCCCGAGCCGTCATCCGGTCGGTCCCACAGATCCGAATCGGCCAGGGGCGCCGTAATCGTACTGCGATTGGCGGTGGCGCTGCGGTATACTCGCGGCGAGATCGCAGAATGACTTCAAAAGCGCACGACAGCTTGGCACAGGG
>CAYVOU010000386.1:0-2675 GCA_964453295.1 uncultured Gammaproteobacteria bacterium | reverse complement strand
CTTCTGTGGCTGGGCACGCGCCGCGGTCTGGAGGCGAGGCTGGTGCCTGAGGCCGGCTATTCCCTGCTTACCATCACGATTTCGGGGCTGCGCGGCAAGAACGTCGCCACCCTGGTGCTGGCACCGTTCAAGCTGATGCTGGCGCTTTGGCAGTCGCTGGTGCTGATGTTGCGCATCCGCCCCGCGGCGGTGCTGGGCATGGGTGGTTTTGCCAGCGGACCGGGCGGTCTCGCCGCGTGGCTGCTGCGGATCCCGCTGCTGTTGCACGAGCAGAATGCCATCCTTGGCCTGACCAACCGGCTGTTGGCGCCGTTGGCCAGCCGCTGCATGGAGGCTTTTCCCGGCACCTTCGGCCGGCCTGCCGCCATCCACACAGGCAACCCGGTGCGCGCGGCGATCGCCGCCCTGGCCGTGCCGCGCGAGCGCATGCAGGGGCGCAACGGGCCGTTGCGCCTGCTGGTGCTGGGCGGCAGCCTGGGGGCGGCCGCTCTGAATCGCCTCGTGCCGGAAGCGCTGGGTCTGCTTGCATCCGAGTCGCCCGGCGATGTTGAGGTCTGGCATCAAGCCGGCGGGCAGCACCGCGAGGCGACTGTCGAACGCTACGCGGCAGTCAGGGTCGATGCCCGGGTGGAACCCTATGTCGACGATATGGCCGCCGCTTATGCCTGGGCCGACCTGGTGATCTGCCGTGCGGGTGCGATGACCATCGCCGAACTGGCGGCAGCGGGGGTGGCGGCGGTGCTGGTGCCCTATCCGCATGCCGTCGACGATCATCAGACGGCCAATGCCGGGTACCTGCTGGCCGCCGGCGCGGCCCTGCTGATCCAGGAACGGGATCTGACGCCGTCAGGGCTGGCGGCACTGCTGCGTGAGTTGGCAACGCAGCGTCCGAAGTTGCTTGAGATGGCGGACGCCGCGCGGCGACTCGCCAAGTTTGACGCCGCCGAGCAGGTCGGCCGCCGCTGCATGGAGGCCGCCTATGCCTAAGACTCACATCATGGGCCGGGTGCGGCGCATACACTTCATCGGGATCGGCGGGGCCGGCATGGGCGGCATTGCCGAGGTCCTGCACAACCTGGGCTACGAAATCAGCGGATCCGACGCGCAGTTGAACGCCATGGCGCGTCACCTGCAGGGACTGGGGGTCAAGATCTTTGTCGGCCACGATGCCGGTCAGGTGCGTGGTGCCGACGTGGTCGTGTTTTCATCGGCGGTGCCCAAGGATAATCCTGAGATGCGGGAGGCGCGCGCGCAGCGGATCCCGGTGGTGCCGCGTGCGCAGATGCTGGCGGAGCTGATGCGCTTCCGCCACGGGATCGCCATTGCGGGTACCCACGGCAAGACCACGACGACCAGCCTGGTGGCCAGCCTGTTGCACGAGGGCGGCATGGATCCGACCTTCGTTATCGGCGGACTCCTGAACAGCGCCGGCACCCATGCGCGACTGGGCGAGAGCAAGTATCTCGTTGCCGAGGCCGACGAAAGCGATGCCTCGTTCCTGCATCTCAACCCGATGATCGCCGTGGTCACCAACATCGACCAGGACCACATGGAGACCTACGGCGGCGATCCGGAACGACTGCAGGCTGCCTTCGTGGAATTCCTGCAGCGCCTGCCGTTCTACGGCGTCGCGGTGATATGCAGCGACGACCCGGTGGCACGCGGCATCATCGATCGCATCGGGCGACCGGTCGTGACCTATGGCACCGACGAGCGCGCCGATCTTCGCGCCCACGACATTACCCAGTCCGGGCTGGTGACCCGCTTCCGGGTATCGGCGCCCGGGCAGAACGATTGGCTGCGGGTCCGCCTCAACCTGCCGGGTCTTCACAACGTTCTCAACGCGCTGGCCGCGATCGCCGTGGCCCGGGAACTGGAGGTCAGTGACGCGGCCATCCTCAAGGGGTTGGCCGAGTTTCAGGGGATTGCGCGCCGCTTCCAGGTCGGCGGCGACATGCAGATTGGGCCGGCGCGCGTACTCATGATCGATGACTACGGCCATCACCCCACCGAGATTGCCGCGACGATCGCCGCGGTCAGGGCAGGGTGGCCCGGCCGCCGCCTGGTGGTGGTGTTCCAGCCGCATCGCTACACGCGCACCCGCGACCTGTTCGAGGATTTCGCGCGGGTGCTCTCCGAAGTCGACGCCTTGGTGCTGCTCGAAGTTTATCCCGCCGGCGAGCGCCCTATCGCCGGTGCCGACGGCAGGGCGCTGGCGCGCGCGATCCGCGTTCGCGGGCAGGTCGATCCGGTGTTCGTCGATGAGCCGGCGGAACTGACCGAGGCGCTGCCGGGCGTTCTTCGTGACGGCGACGTCCTGCTGGTGATGGGTGCCGGCAGCGTCGGCGCCATTGTCTCCCGCCTGCATGAGCGCTTCGGCGCGGCCCCTGCCGTGGCGAAGCCCGCGAAGACATGATGAACGCACTGATGAGAACCCCGGCACCGGACAAACACCTGCGCGGCCTGCTCAAGCTGGACGAGCCGATGGATCGGCACAGTTCCTGGCGGGTGGGCGGCACGGCCGATCGGTACTACGAACCGGCAGACCTTAACGATCTCGCGACCTATCTGGAGACGCTGCCTGCCGGCGAGCCGGTGCTGTGGGTCGGGCTGGGCAGCAACCTGTTGGTGCGCGACGGTGGGGTGCGCGGCAGCGTGGTGATGACCGCGCCAGG
>CAYVOU010000385.1:0-2692 GCA_964453295.1 uncultured Gammaproteobacteria bacterium | reverse complement strand
AGGAAACGTTCGCGTATCGGCAATGCCGGCACGCGCGCATATCGGCTGCCCGCGCGCGGCCGGACCGGCCGCGCGCAGGCGGTGCAGGGGATCAGACTACGGGTGGGCCGCGCGACTGGGCGGGTGTGCGGATCGCCCGGAGAGAAACCGGGCGGCGGGATATGAACTTCGATGCGATACGAACCGCGGTCACGGGCACAACGACGGGCGGCTGGGAATTTACATAGTTGCCGACGCCGGAGAGGGCGAGGCACAGCGGACAATGACGCTCGTCGTCATTGCCGGGCGCGGTGTCGGGGGCAAACGGGATAGTCGACGTCAGCGCAGGCGCGAAAACGCCGCCTGTGCTGACAGGATGGTTCGCCGTCGCAAAGTGTGATACCAGCGCGTTGCGATCGCCGCGGGACGAGAGATGACTAAAGACGTGGACCTGCGCGAGGAGGCCCTGGAACAGCAGGGCAATGACCAGCAGCGGCGCAAGCCCGCGTATGGCAGGGAATCCGCGCCTCCGCTTGGCGCTGCTCTGGGTGATCCAATGAGAATGCATCACGTGCTTATTGTCGGATTGGCGATTGACGGGCGACTTGGTTTGTAATGATATAACATAATTACCCGATATCGGTACCAGTGTGGTGCCCAACCGCCCTTCCCCGCTTTGCCGGCCGGCCGGCGCCGTCGGTGTCAGACTTCAGATCGAAACCCTCCCGCTTTGTCGTTGGTCCATTTCGCTTGAATTCGAATTCCCAAAGTCTGATTCAAGTGACCTCGACTCAGCGCCCCGTGCATCGATATGCCGTCCACGCATTCCAGTCGGACCAGCCTCAATGTGACGACGCATAAGCATCGTTTCGCGGAATGCAGCCGAAATTACCCATGGCTCGCCTGACTGTATGAATTTTTTGTGAAATCCCGACAATACCGGCCTGTCCGGTCTTGAGGCGGCCGAAGACATTCCAGTACGCTGCCACCGTTTCATTTGAGCCGGCGACCCGTGCATGACGCGGCTGCGGTCACGGGCAACGACGGGCCGATGCTCAATTCCCCAACGATTCGCGGAGCATCCTATGAATAAATTCAAGAACCTTCTGGCGATCAGTGCACTTGCCATCATCATGTCCGGCTGCGCCTCGACCGGCGTGCAGGTGAAGCAGCCATTCTGTTCGCTGCTCGGCGCGGCGGCGGGCGGCGGCATCGCGGCGGCGGCGCTCGATGTCAGCGGCATCACGGCCGCGGCGGCAATCGGCGGCTCGCTGGTCGGTGCCCTGATTTGCAACGAAAAGGATGCCGATGGCGACGGCGTCGTCGACAGCAAGGACAAATGCCCCAACACACCCAAGGGCGTTGCAGTCGATGCCAGGGGCTGCCCTGTGGATACCGACGGCGACGGCGTCGCCGATTACATGGACAACTGCCCGAATACACCGGCCGGCACCGCCGTGGACCGCATGGGTTGTCCGCTGGATTCAGACGGCGATGGCGTCGTCGATACCCGGGACAAGTGTCCGAACACCCCGCCGGGTGCCGCGGTGGACAGCGTCGGCTGCCCGCTGGATTCCGATCACGACGGCGTTGCCGACTATCTCGACAAATGCCCGGATACGCCGGCTGGCAAGATTGTCGACACCAACGGCTGCCCGGAAATCCTGATGACGTTGACGGGAGTTAACTTCAGCTTCGACAGCAGCAGGATCGATGCGAAGTCGGAACACGTACTCGACGAAGCCGTAACCGCCCTCAACAAGGCAATCAGCGTCGACATCCGCATCGAAGGCCACACCGACAGCATCGGTTCCGCCGCCTACAACCTCAAGCTTTCGCAGCGGCGCGCGGATGCGGTCAAGGCCTACCTGGTTTCGCACGGCATTTCCGCCTCGCGTCTGACCACGATCGGAATGGGGGAAAGCCACCCGGTCGCCAGCAACAGCACCAAGGAAGGCCGCTACGAGAATCGCCGCGTCGAATTCCACGTTATTGGCGTCGAACCAAACTGACGGGATCGGCTTGAAGGAACCCTGGCAAGTCGCATTTGAGGTTCCTGGACACACGCAAGCGCGCGAAGGGAAACCTTCGCGCGCTTTTCTTTACCGTCGAGAAACCAAGCCGAGGTCTACGCCTGGTAAAATGTTAAAAGATAGAAAAGGACTCCGGCGCAATACCCAGGCGCGACAAAATACCTAATAGACCGTTCACGACCCGTAACCGCCCCTTCAAAGGTGGTTTTAAAATCCTCCAAAGCGGACGTTCGTCCAATGCGTGGTAGACGTTCCTTATGGCTATTTTCCGTTTTCAGGACTGCAAAGGTTAATCGAGTGGACGTTCTCCGTAGTTTTTGGATTAAAATCGTTATTGGCATAAACGATGTGACAACCGTCTGGTGAAACACCGGCTGCATCGACCAGATGGTCGAACTGGGCGCGCAGGTCCGTGGACGCTGGCAGCGGCGCGAGAAGCGGACGGACTCGGACGAGGCCAGGTCGCCGGTCACGAACAGCGCTCGTCCGAGCAGCGTGGCGGACTGCCGCTGCAACCGTTCGTACAGGCCGATCCCGCCCATGCCCGGCATGCGCAGGTCGCACAGGATCGCGTCGAAGGCGCCGAGGTCGAGGCGCAGCGCCTCTTCGGCCGAGTCGGCCTCGCCGACGCTCCAACCGCGCCGCGACGCTTGATCGCACAGGATCGAGCGCACCGCGCG
>CAYVOU010000384.1:0-2693 GCA_964453295.1 uncultured Gammaproteobacteria bacterium | reverse complement strand
AGATGGCCAGCGTTCGCCAATTCGATCTCGCCGCTTGCCGGATCGAAAAATCCCGCCACCAGGGTAACGAACATACCATGCGAAGCAGTCTCGCAAACCTCGTCGTTGACCCGGGAAATGAGTTCCCCCAAGTCGGTCGCGCTCTTGGCCAGGCAGCGCAGCAGGCCGCTGCTTTTTGCCATCCACAACGCGGTGTTCATGCCCTTCCCCGAAACGTCGGCAAGGTTGAAGAAGATGCGACCGTCCACCACGCCGAGGAAATCGTAGAAGTCGCCGGACACTTCGCGTGCCGGGATATTGACCGCCACCACCAGCGAGTGGTCGTCTTCAGGCTGCGGCAGCAGGTTTACCTGCACCTCGCGCACCAGTTCGAGTTCGCGCCGTACCCGCTCCTGCTCCAACAGCGCCTCGGCCATGCGCGCATTGTGAATCGCCAGCGCCGCCGCCGAGGCCAGGGTCGTCACCAGGTGCTGGTCGCCGACGTCGAACAGGCCGTCGCCGCTCTTCTTGTTGATGAGCTCCAGCGCGCCGATGCAAGTGCCGCGGACCACCAGCGGCGCGCACAGGATCGAACGGGTCTGGAATCCGGTGTCGGCGTCGACGGAGGCCTCGAACGCCGACTCGCGGCGCACGTCGCGGACCATCTGGCACCGCTTCTCCGAGACCGTCTTGCCGACGATCCCCTGGTTGGCCTCCATGCGCAGGCCGGCGATGTCGACCGGCCCGGCGCATTGCTGGCAGACCAGTTCGCTGCCGTCCTCGTTGAGCAGGAATATCGAGGCCGCCTCGGCGTCCATGTGGACGATGAAATTGGAAATCGCGTTGCTCAGCGTCTCCTGCAGGTTCAGGGAGGTGGCGAAACTCTGTATCACTTCGGCAAGAACGCCGACCTGATCGGCCAGCGTGTACTCGCCGTTGTCGCCCTGGACCGGGAACGGATCAGCCATGTTCGGCTCCCATTGTCCGCCCGAGGCGGCGCACACACTCGAGATATGCCTGCTCATCCGGGGCGGTATTGTTGCGCTGCGCTTTCCACAGGGCTTCGCCCAGGCACTCCATCAGCCGGTGATCGAGATCGTGGGCATCGCGGAATTGCGGCAGCAGCCGGCGATAGGCGGCGGCGATGCCCGGTGGCCGGTCGGTGCTGATCTGCTCCTGTATGGCGATGTGCATGCCCATGTGCAGAAAAGGGTTGGTCCGTCCGCCCTCCGGCGTGAACTCCGCGTCCAGCGCCGTCTCCCCGGATTCGAGCAGCCGGTGATACTCGGGGTGGCGGGCAACAATTTCCGCCACCATAGTTTCCAACGGTTCCAGCGGCAAGCCCGCGCAGCGCTTGCGCCAGGCTTCCTGGAAGAAACGCCGCGCCGTTTCCCGATCCTGCACGAACATCATCCTGCCCTCGTACCGGCCCCGCGGACCATCGGCTTGCGCGCGACCGCGCGGTTCGCACGCGGCTTGTCGGGCCACTCGCAAAGATCGTAGATCACACAGGCATCGCATTTGGGCGCACGGGCGGTGCAGACATAGCGACCATGCAGGATCAGCCAGTGGTGGGCATCGCGAAGATATTCCACCGGCACCACCTTCATCAGCTTGCGCTCCACGGCCAGCACGTCCTTGCCCGGCGCCAGACCGATCCGGTTGCTGATCCGGAAGATGTGGGTGTCGACCGCAATCGTGGGCTGGCCGAAGGCGGTGTTGAGCACCACGTTGGCGGTCTTGCGGCCGACCCCCGGCAGGGCCTCCAGCGCCTCGCGCGTCACCGGGACCCGGCCACCGTGCTTTTCGACCAGGATGGCGCAGGTGTTGAGGATGTTGCGCGCCTTGGTATTGAACAGGCCGATGGTCTTGATGTGGCGCTTGAGGCCGGCCTCGCCCAGCCCTAGGATCGCTTCCGGCGTGTTGGCGACCTTGAACAGCCCGGCCGTCGCCTGGTTGACACTGACATCGGTGGCCTGGGCCGACAGGATCACCGCCATCAGCAGCTCGAACGGGCTGTGGTAGACCAGCTCGGTGCGCGGCCTGGGATTGGCCGCTTTCAATCGGCGGAATATTTCCGCGCGCTTGGCGGGATTCACCTGCACCCTCCCCGATGGCCGCTGCCGGACGTTTCACGGACAGGCGGCGGGGGAAGCACCGCGGCAAAGGGGCGGGTTGTCAGCATCCTTCCACTAGTTTCTAGTTTCTGGTTTCTCGTCAAAACGGTGCGGCGGCCAGCAATGCCTGTTCACGGATACTGAATGCAGGCCGGCCGCTGGCAACCGATTATACTATGCGGCCATTTACCAAAGAGCTTCACCATGGATTACGCGCCACTGATTCTCAAGAAAAACGAGGAACGGCGCCTGCGCGCCGGCCACCTGTGGGTATTCAGCAACGAGGTCGATGCCACCCGCACGCCCCTGCCCGCGTTCAAACCCGGGCAGCCGGTGCTGATTACGGCCGCCAACGGCCGCGCGCTCGGCAGCGGTTACGTCAATCCGCACTCCCTCATCTGCGCGCGGCTGCTGAGCCGCGACATCAATCACCCCTACGCGCCCCCGCTAATCCGTCAGCGCCTGCTGGCCGCGCTGGCCCTGCGCGAACGCCTGTTCGACCGCCCCTACTACCGGCTGGTCTACGGCGAAGGCGATGGCCTGCCGGGCTTGGTGGTCGATCGTTACGGCGACATCCTCGTGATCCAGGTCAATACG
>CAYVOU010000383.1:2484-2695 GCA_964453295.1 uncultured Gammaproteobacteria bacterium | reverse complement strand
CAGGTGTCCAGTCCAATGCGGGTGTGCGGCGGCTTTGCCGCGGGTGGCGCGGGTTCGACCATGGGTTGTGCCGCGGTGGCTGCCGGGACGGCGGGCGTGCCCGGCGCCGCTGTCTCGTCGGTTGCGGCCGCGGGCTTCGCTGGCGGGGAGGGCGGTGCCTCCACGACCGGCGCCGGGGGCGGTTCGGGCCGTTTGACGACCGAGCGCATCT
>CAYVOU010000383.1:0-2474 GCA_964453295.1 uncultured Gammaproteobacteria bacterium | reverse complement strand
ATCTCGGTCTCGCGGCCGTCAGCGCCCAGCTGGATTGTTACATCCTGGCGGCCGCTGAGCCCCGCTTCCACGGCCGGTGACAGATCCACATCCAACTGCCGTTCGCTTTCAAGCAGCTGGAACGGCTGTTTCAGGAATGCTTCCGGCAGCGTGAACTCGCCGACGCGTGCCTCGACAAACCGGCCACCGGAATCCTCGCTCAGCTTGCGCAGGGTCTGCAGGCCCACCGACAGGGCGACGGTCCTGGCGTAGCCCACGGAGATGATGGGGATGTCGGCGGCGCGGGCTTTGGCGATCACATCCTGGTGATGGTACGCAAAGTCTTCGGCCAGGCCGTCGGAGAAGAGATAGAGTACGCTGCGCTGGGCCTGGTCCTCGGTCAGCAGCCGCAATGCGTCCAGCGTGTTGCGGTATAGCTCGGTGGTCATGCCCACCGCCTTCATGTCCTGTGCCTTGGCCAGTATCTCTTCGGGGCTGGAACCCAGCGGCGCCAGCACCCGCAGATTGGTATCGAACACCGCGAGGCCCAGGCGCCAGTTCGGGCTGGCGGCCGCCACGATGGTTTTCAGCTGCCGGCGTATGGCATCGACGACCGGTTCCCGGCGGGGATCGCTGGTATCGACGAGAAACAGCACGGACGTCTTGGCATCGTCGGGAAAGGCGTTGCTTTGGGGAGGGGAAAGCGCATGGCCGCCGACCGTCGCGGTGATTTGGTCGTCGACACCATCGCGGTGCCAGTGATAGTCGCAGTGTAGCTGGTCGGCGCCTGTTTGCCGGCAGTCGTAAGCGAGCAGGTCGGTCACCACCATCTCGGCGGACACCGAGGGAAGGAACATGCCCCACAGCGTCAATGCGAGAACCAGCGTCTTAAGCATCCGGGCATTTTGCCGTAGTGGCCGACGGCGCGAAAGCTGGAATTGTGCCACCTGCTCACAAAAAGCGAACCGCAACGCCGTCAATTCGTCCGGCCCCGGCCGGACTCGGCGGTGGAAACGTTGCGGCGCAGATTGCGGCTGCATCAGCACCTGTTGATCGACCCCGGCGGCGGATTACTTTTCCGGGAAAAGCGGCTCGGGCTCGTCATAGAACTCGATGTCGGGAATCCTCTCGTGCTCCGGTCCGATCAGGCCGGGTGCGGTCTCGTCGATTTTACCCAGTTGCGGAATGCCTTTGCGCAGCCGATTTCCGGCGTCAACCAGCCGGGCTTGCAGCTTCGAATTGTACGGCAGCGCGTAAGCGCGCGGCACGTCCTCTGTGGAGGCGGCCATTTTGTTGGTGATCCACATGTAAATATTGCCGGTTTCGTGACTGCTCTTCTCCGGCTCTTCGACGTGCACGCCGACCAGGTTGAAGCTGTCCGGCAGCGCGGCGGCGGTAGGCCAGCCCAAAAGCGGCAGCAGCGCCGCGTAGCTGTATAAAAACAAGCCGCCCACCAACGCGCAACAGCCGAGCTTCACGCTCCAGGACAGCGGCGTGTAAATCAGAACGTTGGCCAGCAGCAGGGTGATCAGCAGGTAACAGCCAACGAACGCCGAGACAGCCGACAGACTCATACCAAGCCCCCCCCATTATCACCGCAGCCGGGACCCGGCGACGATTCGCATGTTGTACGAAAAAGAATATCCGGGCTCATTGCGGCACTGCCTTGGCCGGCGGCAGATCTTGCGGCATGTCGTGGAATTCGAAGTTGATGCTCTTCTGGCCGATTCGTGACCAATCCTTGGGGACGCCGAAGGGCCCCTTGTCCGGTTCATCCGTCTCGCCGATTTGCGGCAAATGATTTTTGAGCTTGCCGTTGGCTTCCGCGAACACGGCCTTGAGCTTCGGCGTGAACGGCACCCGATAGGCGCGTGGACGCTTGTCGGCCCCCGGCGCCAGGTTGCTGGCCCAGAAAAAGATGTCGCCGCGGCTGCCGGTCACCGGGTCCGGATCCTGCATGTAAATCGCGAGCAAGGCGAATTTCCTCGGTACGGCCCGATCGGTGGGCCAGCCCAGCAATGGCGGTATCGAGTAATACATCATGACATAGGCGGCTGAAATGACCACGATGCCTAGTGCTTTCACGACCCAGTGCCACTTCGAAAACAGCCCCAGCAGCGTCAGCACCAGCCCGACGATCACGTAAGCGGCTATCAGGCCGCCGATACCCAAGCTCATATTGCCGTTCCTCCCTATCCGTTCTTGAACACCTTGTCGACCAGGCTCTTGGGAATGTGGTTGACGTTGCTCACCGTGCCGTCGTGATTGATGGTGAAGCGCACCACGGTTTTTTCATCACCTTTTTTCTGCAGCGTGACCGTGCCGTAATACACCACTTCCAGGACCGGGTTGACCTTGTCGACGCTGATCGAAACGGGTACCGGCTTGTTGTTCTGGGTCGCGTAGTAATTGATATTGACCACATATTCGCCCGGCACGATGCCGCGGATGGTGGTGACTTCCTGGTTCAGCGGATTATGAATGGTCTTGCCGTC
>CAYVOU010000382.1:0-2703 GCA_964453295.1 uncultured Gammaproteobacteria bacterium | reverse complement strand
CACTGAAGGCGTATTTAATCAGCCGATGATCGCGAGAGTGCTGCTGTCGGCCACCGTCATGGGTGCTGTCGCGTTTGTCATATTCAAGAGCCAGTTGAGCGCCGGCCAGGACCTGGAATCCGCCCGCAACAGCACGCTGCTGCTCATGGTGCTGTTCGAAAACCTGCACGTGTTCAACTGCCGTTCCGAGACGCACTCGCTGTTCTCCGCCAGCCCGCTGCGCAATCCCTTCCTGTTCTGGGCCACCCTCACCGCCCAGCTCGTCCACATCGCCGCGATGTACCTTCCCGGCATCAGCGGCATCTTGTCGATCGCGCCGGTGACCCCGACGCACTGGCTGGCCCTGCTGGCCTGGGCGCTGTTGCTGCCCGCGGCGCTGGAGATTTACAAGTTCGCGGCCCGGACCGCCGCGCGCCGTCGTACCGAAACCTAGGTCGCCACGACGCCCCGGCCACCGCAATGCCGGACTGTCTTCATGTGGGGAATCGACGTTAGGCGGGTATGCGTGAAGCAGGCCCGCTGGCCGCCTGACGATATACCGCTTCGTACTGTGGGAGGACGGCCTCGCAGGTATAGCGGGCGTGATAGCGGGCCAGTGCGCTAGCCGCTTTCAAGCCCCGCTCCACCCTCCCGGTGACTGCCTGCTGCATGGCATCGGCCAGCGTACCGACATCGCCGATATCGGCGAAATAGGCCGAGCTGTCGTCGAGGATCTCCACCGGGCCGCGTGTGCGTGTCGCCACGATCGGCACCCCGGCCGCCATCGCTTCGAGCACGACGATGCCGAAGGGCTCATCCAGTGACGGCAGCACGAAAACGTCCGCCGTGGCCAGTGCGGCACCGACGTCTTCGATCCAGCCCGGGAATGCCACCCGGTCCGCGACACCCAGCTCCGCCGCCAGGGCTTCGAGCGCCCGCCGCTCCGCACCGTCGCCGCCGATAACCAGCCGCGCCGGCAGGCCGGTCTTCGCCAGTTGTGCGAACGCTCGCAACAGCACGTCGAAACCCTTCTTGGGCACCATCCGTCCGAAGCTGAGCAGCGTCACCGTGTCGTGGGCGTGATCCACCGGCTGCGCCACCGCCGGCAGCAGGGAAAAATGGGGGATCGTGAACACGCGGTCGGCGGCGATGCCGCTCGATACGAGGTAGGCGCGTTGATCGGCGGTGGTGGTCACGAACAGATCGATATCGCGGTAGTACTTCAGGTCGACGTAGTTGTGCGTCGTCACGACCACCGGCTTGTGCAGGCGCTTTCCGACCTTGCCGACGAGATAGGCGCCGCGCGCGAAATGGGCATGAAGCACGTCCGGGTGGAACCCGGCGATCGCCTTCTCGATGCGCCAGCGGGCAATGAGATCCCACCAGCCGCGCACATCGACCTGCACCACCTCGACGGCCTCGTGCCGCAACATGCCGGCACCCGTAAAGCGCTTGTGGCAGATCGCCTGCACCTCGTGTCCGGCCCGCGCCAGCGCCAGGCTCAGGTCCACGAACCAGCGTTCGCCGCCGCCGAAGCCCTTGGCCAGCATCACGTGCGTCAGGCGCATGTGTGTCGGCCTCGTCCGGAAAGTGAACGTTCCTTATGGAATGGCGCGGCTGCGGTCATTGGTCTTGAAGAACGGAATCGTCGACAGGCGGCTACGAGTGGTTGGGGCAAAACGCCGCGGCGCGCGCCGGGAACGGCATCGCTGCGGCCGGCCGCGGTATCAGGCAATCTCCTGCGACACCTTTTCCGTGGTTATGGACAGCCGGTGGATCAGCGTGCGCAGGAATACCTTGAGGAAGCGCACCTGGCAATTAAGCGACACCTGGTTGATGACCGTCGAGTTCACTTTGAGCAAGGCCATGCGGCCGCTGGCGATGATGGTAGCGGTGCGCTTGGTCCGCGCCAGATAGCCCATCTCCCCGAAGCAGTCCCCCTTGACCAGATTCCGCAGGTCCTTGCCGCCCTTGCGCACCGTCACCTCGCCGTCCGCGATGATGTAGAAGGAGTCATCCAGTTCGCCTTCGACGATGATCTGCTCGCCTGATCCATATTTTTGCCAAGAGCCGGCACGGACAATCTCCCAAACCTCGGAATCCGGAAAGCCGGAGAAGAAATCCAGCTTCGTGACCAGGTTAAAGCGCTCCTGCTCGGAAATCTTCTCGTGCGGCGCCTCCAGCAGATGCTCGAACGCCTTGCTGAGATCCGACGCCAGGTCCATGCCCATGCTGTAGCGGTCGGCGACCTTCTTCGCCAGCGCCCGGCCGACGATCTTCTGCAGTTCCCGCGGCAGGTCGCTGCGGAAATCGGTCATGGGGGGCGGCTCCTCGTTCAGTACGCGCTGCACAAGTCGCGAAAAGTTTTCCGCGGCGAAGGGGTGCTTGCCGGTCAGCAGTTCGTACATGATGACGCCCAGTGAAAACAGATCGGTCTGGTTGGTCAGCGCATCCTCGGTGATCTGCTCCGGCGACATGTAGCGCGGTGATCCGACCATGCCCATGGGCATGGTGCCGGTATTGTCCAGCTGGGTGATATACGCGATGCTGAAGTCGCCGATCTTGATGTCCAGGTCCTGCGTAACGAGGATGTTCGTTGGCTTGATGTCGCGATGAATGACACCCTGGCGGTGGGCGTAGTCCAAGCCCTTCGCGCACTTGAAGATGATTTCGACCACCTTCTCCACCGGCGCCCCGTACACCACGCCCACGCGCACGGTGGTG
>CAYVOU010000381.1:0-2729 GCA_964453295.1 uncultured Gammaproteobacteria bacterium | reverse complement strand
CCTATCCAGTGCGCAGCCGGAAGTCGCCGCTAAATCCGCCGGCAATGGCTTCAATCTGTTCGGTGCGGACGGTTTCACCTTCAAGGACCTGCTGGACGTCATCAACCCGCTGCAGCAGCTTCCGATTGTCGGCACGATCTACCGGCACCTGACCGGCGACCACATCTCGCCTTTTTCCCGCGTCGTTGGCGGTTTCCTGGTTGGGGGTCCCATCGGGGCCGCTGTCTCGGCGGTCAACGCGGTGGTCGAGGAATCAAGCGGAAAGGACCTGGGGGAGCAGGTGGTGTCGGCTTTCGAAGGCCATCCGACTGCCGACGGCGCCGCCGCCCAGGTTGCCGACGCGGAAACGGTTCCCGCCGGCGTTGCGGCGACACCCCGACCCGGCGGCTGGATGATCAACGCCGCCTACGGCAATCGCAATCCCGTCTCGGCGGCGCGGATGGTGGCGATGCAAGCCGCGATTGACACGACGTCGGAACGTCCGGCGTACCGGCCCCGACCAGGAGGTTGGATGGTCAATGCCGCCTACGGCAACTTCGATGCCGTCGGACGCCACGTCGTGACCGCGACGGGCGCCCGTCAAGTCGACGTTTCAGCTTGACCGGCGGAAATCTTTGGCACGGCGATACAGCTAGGGCGCCAGCTTTTCCTTAAGCAGGGCGTTGAGCTGGCCCGGATTGGCTTTGCCCTGCATCTTCTTCATGACCTGCCCGACGAAGAAGCCCAGCAGCTTGTCCTTGCCCCCTCGATACTCCTCCAGCTGCTTCGGATTGGCGGACATCACTTCCTCGATGGCCTGTTCGATTGCGCCGGTGTCAGTGACCTGCTTAAGCCCATGCTTTTCGATGACGTCGTCGGCCGTGCCTGCTCCGGACCACATCAGCTCGAAGACTTTCTTGGCGATGTTGCCTGAGATCGTATTGTCCTGCAGTCGCTTGATCATGCCTGCCAGCAATTCCGCCGACACGGGGCTGTCGCCGATTTCCTTGCCGTCACGGTTCAGAAAAGCGGAAAGGTCACCCATCACCCAGTTGGCGACGATCTTCGCTTCGCCACCGACCAGCCGGACCGTGGCCTCGAAGAAATCGGCCAGGTCGCGTCCGGCGCTCAATACGTCGGCGTCATAGGTGGAGAGCCCATATTCGCTCGTGAAGCGCTCGCGCTTCGCCTGTGGCAGTTCGGGCAGGGTAGCGCGAACCGCGTCGATATCCGCGGGTTCGATCGCCAGCGGCAGCAGGTCCGGGTCGGGGAAGTAGCGATAGTCGTTGGCCTCTTCCTTGGCGCGCAGGGGGCGCGTTTCGCCCTTGTCCGGATCATACAGCCGGGTTTCCTGCACGACCTTGCCGCCCCCTTCAATCAAATCGATCTGGCGCTCGATCTCGTAGTTGATGGCGCGTTCGATGAAGCGGAAGGAGTTGAGATTCTTGATCTCGCAGCGGGTACCGAAGGTGTCGGAGCCTACCGGACGCACCGAGACGTTGGCGTCACAGCGGAAGGAGCCTTCCTGCATATTGCCGTCGCAAATGTCGATGTAGCGGACGATCTGGTGTATCGCCTTCATGTAGGCGACCGCTTCCCTGGCCGATCGCATGTCCGGCTCGGAGACAATCTCCAGCAGCGGCGTGCCGGCGCGGTTGAGATCGATACCGCTCATGCCGTGGAAGTCCTCGTGCAGCGACTTGCCTGCGTCCTCTTCGAGATGGGCGCGGGTGATGCCTACCGTCTTGCTGGCGCCGTCGTCCAGCGTGACCGTAATCGAACCCTTGCCGACGACCGGCAACTCGTACTGGCTGATCTGGTACCCCTTGGGCAGGTCCGGGTAGAAGTAATTCTTGCGGGCGAAGACCGAGCGCGGCGCAATCTGCGCATCGACCGCCAGGCCGAAAGCGATTGCCATGCGCACGGCGGACTTGTTCAGCACCGGCAGCACCCCGGGCATGCCGAGGTCGATGGCGCAGGCCTGCGTGTTGGGTTCCGCCCCGTATGCGGTGGCGGCACCTGAAAAGATTTTGCTTTTGGTACGAAGCTGGGCATGGATTTCCAGCCCGATGACGGTTTCCCAATTCATGTTCGTTTCCTGTTACGCGAACTGTGGCGGTACACGGGTGTGCCAGTCCGTGGCATTCTGGTACTGGTGCGCGAGATTTAGCATGCGCGCCTCGCCGAAATAATTGCCGATGACGTGCAGGCCGACCGGCAGGTCTTTGGCGAAGCCGGCCGGGATCGACATCCCGGGCAGGCCGGCGAGGTTCACGGCGATGGTGTAGATATCGGACAAATACATGGTCACCGGATCGTCGGTCTTTTCGCCGAGCTGGAATGCAGTGGTCGGCGAGGTTGGGCCGATAATGAGATCGACCTCCTTGAATGCCCGCACGAAGTCGTCGCGGATGAGGTGGCGGATTTTCTGCGCCTTGAGGTAGTAGGCGTCGTAGTACCCCGCCGACAGCGCGTAGGTGCCGATCATAATGCGACGCTGTACTTCCGCGCCAAAGCCCTCGCCGCGGGAGCGGCAATACAGATCCATCAGGTCGCGCGGTTCCTCGCAGCGGTGACCGTAGCGCACGCCGTCAAAGCGGCTCAGGTTGGACGAGCATTCGGCGGGGGCCACGACGTAGTAGGCCGGGATCGAAAGGTGGCCGTTGGGCAGGCTGATTTCCTTCAAGGTTGCGCCGAGATTTTCGAGCTCTCCGGCCAGACCTGCCCGGTCTGCGCCAATATGTACCGGA
>CAYVOU010000380.1:0-2732 GCA_964453295.1 uncultured Gammaproteobacteria bacterium | reverse complement strand
TCACCGTCGAGCAGATCGCCGTGGCCGAGGGTCGCCCGCTGCGCCTGCGGCAGGAGGAGGTGACGTTCTCCGGCCATGCGATCGAATGCCGCATCAATGCCGAAGACTGGGAGCACGATTTTCAGCCCAGCCCGGGCACCGTCACTTCGGCGAGCTTTCCCGTGGGTCCGGGTATACGCGTCGATACGCATATCCAGGCCGGCAGCCGCGTACCGCCGTTCTACGATTCGCTGCTGGCCAAGCTGATCGTCCATGGTGACAACCGCGAAGCGGCATTGAAGCGGCTGCAGTCGGCACTGGCGAACACCGACATCACCGGAGTGGCTACCAATCTGCCTATGCATCTTGCCCTGGCGAACGATGCAACGTTTGCTCAAGGCGGTTTCGATACGGCTTACTTTCCGCGCTTTCTCGAGTCGCAATTGCATTCGGACGTCAGCCGCAGGGCCGCGGGAGGTGCGCGTGGCTGAGCTTGAGCTCATCGACGTCTCAATCCGCGACGGCAACCAGAGCCTCTGGGGCGCGACAGGCCTTAACACGGCGAAGATCCTGAGTATCGCGCCAATCATGGATCGCGTGGGCTTCCGCGCCCTGGATTTCACCTCCAGCACGCACATGGGCGTAGCCGTGCGTGAACACAAGGAAAATCCCTGGGAGTTGATACGCCTGGCGCATCAGGCACTGCCCAACACGCCGCTGCAAATCATCGGCACCGGCTTCCGCTTCATTTCCTGGGAGACGGCGCATCCGGAGTTCATGCAGCTCGTCTACGACCGGCTGGCGGCCAACGGCATTTCGCGCTTCGTCGTGCTCGATCCCATGCACGACGCGGACGCTCTGCTGGAATCGGCCCGGCGCATCCGCAAGGCGGGCGGCACGGAGATCATCGGCGCGCTGACCTACACCGTAAGCGCGGTGCACGACGACGCTTTTTACGCCAATCTTGCCGCGCGCATGGCCCAGTCGCCGCACATCGACCGCGTCTACATTAAGGATCCCACCGGCCTGCTGACACCGGAGCGCGCACGCACGCTTATCCCGTCGGTGAAAGCAAAACTCGCCGGCAAGCCGCTCGAACTGCATTCGCATTGCACGATAGGTTTGGCGCCACTCAATTACCTGGCGGGGGCGGAACTGGGCGTGTCGGTGTTGCAGGTCGGCTGCGGCGCATTGTCGAACGGGACTTCGCTGCCTAATGCGCAGCGCATCGTCACCAACCTGCGCGCGCTGGGCCACAAGGTCGACATTGACGACCGTGCCTTGGGCCTGGTGGCCGATTATTTCAACCGGCTGGCCAAGGCCGAAGGCCTGCCGGTGGGCGCGCCGCAGGAGTTCGACGCCAGCTACCTCAACCATCAGCTCGCCGGCGGTGCGGTGACCACGCTCAAGCGCCAGCTCAACGAATTGAACATGGCGGATCGTTTCGACGCGGTGATGGAGGAGGTGTGCCGGGTCAGGGCCGAGCTGGGCTATCCGATCATGGTCACGCCCTTCCCGCAGATTGTGTACACGCAGGCGATGTACAACATCGTCGGGAACGAGCGCTACGGCAATGTTTCCGACCAGCTTATCCGCTACGTGCTGGGCCGCTTCGGCCGTCCCACCGCGCCTGTCGAACCTGAAGTGATGGACAGGATCCTTTCCCGTTCGCGGGCAAAAGAACTGGACAAGGAAGCGCCGCCGCTGGCGCCGTCCGAACTGCGCAGGCGTTTCCCTCGATGGATCTCCGACGAGGAATTCCTGCTGCGAGCCACCATGCCCGCGGACCAGGTCGACGCCATGCTGGCCGCAGGCCCGGCCAGGCGCCATTACAACCCGGACACGCGCGGTCTGCTCAAGCTGTTGCGCGAACTGAACAAGCGACCGGCCACCTCGGACCTGGTGGTCGAAAAACCCGATTTCAAACTGGAGCTGCACAGTGGCAAACACAATGACACAGGCCCTGCGCCGAACTGAGGAAGACACCATGCCCGAAGCGGTGTTGCAACGCCTGCGCGCCGCGCGCGGATTCGTCTTCGACATGGACGGGACCATGGTCCTGGGCGACAAGCGCAACCACGGACTCAATCCGCTGCCGGGCGCGATCGAATTCGTCCGCCTGTTGAATGCGCGGGGCGTGCCTTTCCTGCTGTTCACCAACGGCACCTTGCGCACGCCGCGGAACTATCTCGACACGCTGCGCGATATCGGCTTCGACCTGCCGGATAACGCGGTGATGACGCCGGCCAGCAGCGCCGCGGATTACTTCCGCCGCCGCGGTTATCGGCGGGTGATGGTGCTCGGCAAAGAAGGCATGACCGAGCCGCTGCGTGACGTCGGGATCGAAGCCGTCGCGCCGACCGGCAAACAGGAAGTCGATGCCGTGTTTGCCGGCTGGTACCGCGAATTCACCATGGACACGCTGGAGGCGGCATGCCATGCCGTATGGGCCGGTGCCGGCCTGTACAGCGCCTCGCAATCGCTTTACTTCGCCACGGCCGAGGGCAAGTCGATCGGCACTTCGCGCGCCATCTCCGCCATGATCAAGGACCTCACCGGCTGCCGCGTGCGGATTATCGGCAAGCCCGCCCTGGAAGCCTTGCGCTGCGCCGGCCGGCGTCTCGGCGTGAAGCTGAAGGACCTGGCCGTGGTCGGCGACGATCCCAGCCTGGAAGTCCCCATGGCCCACCGCGGCCGGGCGCTGGCCATCGGCGTTGGCGCGGGCCTTGGCGGCGAAGGCGCTTTCGCGCAAA
>CAYVOU010000379.1:0-2754 GCA_964453295.1 uncultured Gammaproteobacteria bacterium | reverse complement strand
GGCGACCTGCTCGCCGAACCCACTACCGTCATCCATCGACGCATCCCGACGCGGGAGCCGGAGCCGGTACGCCGGAAAGCGTCTGCCGCACCCGATCTGCCCTGACTTCTGTTAAGCTTGCCGGCGCAGCAAAGCCGTCGCCGGATCTCTTGGATTGCGCATGTCCACCCCTAACGTCGATACCCGCGAAGTCGAGAAATTCACCCGCCTTGCCCATCAGTGGTGGGACCCGCAGGGCGTGATGCATACGCTGCATGCACTCAATCCGGTTCGCCTGGAGTACATCAGGGCGCGTACCGTTCTGCCCGGTGCCCGGGTCGTCGACGTCGGCTGTGGTGCCGGATTGTTGAGCGAAGCCCTGGCCGCGGAAGGTGCGTCCGTGAGCGGCATCGACGCCGCCGCCACGGCCATTGAAGTCGCCCGCCTACACCTGCACGAAAGCGGCATGTCGGTGGACTACCAGCATGACACGGCGGAAAGTTTCGCCGCCGATCGTGAGGGGGCGTTCGACGTCGTAACCTGCATGGAGCTTCTCGAGCACGTGCCGGATCCGCACTCCCTGGTCAGCGCCTGCACCTCCATGGTCAAGGTCGGTGGCAGCGTTTTTTTCTCCACCGTAAACCGCACGCCACAGGCCTATACGCTGGCGATCCTCGCCGCGGAATACGTCCTGCGGCTGCTGCCCCGCGGCACGCATTCTTACCGCCGATTCATCCGGCCGTCCGAGCTGGGGCGCTGGGCCCGCACCTGCAATCTGCAGCTTCTGGACCTCCAGGGAGTGACCTACGATCCCCTGTCCCGGCGGGCCAGAACGACTTCATCCACTGCGGTCAACTACCTTGCCCATTTCCGGCGTCTGCGCTGATGCCGCGCTATCGCGCCGTACTGTTCGATCTCGATGGCACGCTTGCCGACACGGCACCCGACCTGGCCGCCTCCCTGAACCTGCTCCGCCGAGAGGAAGGCCTTCAGGACATGCCCTTCGAGCAGATCCGTGCGCAGGTATCCAACGGCAGTACTGCGCTGGTCCGGCTCGGTTTTGACGGTGACGAGAACGCGCCGGACTTCGAACGGCGCCGGCTTCGACTTCTCGACATCTATCGTCGACACCTGTGCATCGACACGCGGCTCTTTCCCGGCATGAGCGCGGTGCTCGACGAAATCGAGCGGCGGCGCCGCCGCTGGGGGATCGTCACCAACAAGCCGGGCTGGCTCACCGATCCACTGGTCTCGGAGATGGGACTCGCCGGGCGGGCGGCGTGCGTTGTCAGCGGCGACACGTTGAGCCGTCGCAAACCGCACCCGGATCCGCTACTTCACGCGGCAGCACTGGCTGGCGTGGCGCCGGCCGATTGCCTATATGTCGGCGATGCCGGCCGCGATGTCCTTGCCGGACGGGCCGCCGGCATGGGCACGGTGGTGGCGCTCTACGGCTATATCGTCGACGGCGACGACCCCCAAACCTGGGGGGCCGATGCCTTGATCGAGACGCCGGAGGAGATCCTGCCGTGGGTGGCTCCGGAAGCGGCTTAAATCTGGACAGCGGCGCATCGTGGCGACACGCCGCGGCACCGGCGGGGTCGGACCTCTATTACGCCACCCTGCTCTCGCCGCCGCCGCTACGAGACACGATCCGAGCGCTGCACGCATTCGCGCAGGAGATACGGAACATTCCGCGCACCGTCACCGATCCCGGCGTGGCGCGCATCAAGCTGGCCTGGTGGCGAGAAGAAATCTCGCGCCTGCAGCGAAGCGCACCGGCTCACCCCATTACCGTCACCCTGGCCGCGAGCCCGCTTCCGGCCCGCGACGACACCAACGTCGTGCGTGATCTCAATGACATGATTGACCTGCGCGAGACCGAACTCACACTGCCGGTACGCGACGACTATCGGCAGGTGATCGATGCCTGCCGCCGGTCGCATGGTCGCCTGTGGCAACTCTGCGCGGCCGCAGCCGGCGGAGACGACCCAACCCTGCAGGCCGCCGAAACGCTAGGCTGCGCCGTCGGCATTCATGAAATCCTGCACGACTTGCATATCGACCTGCATGCGGGACTTTGCCGGCTTCCGGCCAGCGAACTCGATCGCCACGGAGTGCGCCGGGAATCGCTGCCGGTGCTGCCTGCCGAAACGGTGCGCGCCATGGCGACACACGCCGCCGGCCAGATCCGGCAACTCGTGCTGGAAGGCATTGCTTCTCTGCCGCCGCCGCAGCGTCCGTCGCAGCTCGCCCTGCTGACGATGACCGAGCTGATGGTGCGGCAACTGGACGAGGAACAAGCTGACGGATTCCGCTACCTCGAAAGACAGGTCGTGCTCACGCCGCTACGCAAGCTCTGGATTGCCGTCAGGACACGGCGCCGGGAACACCGCCTTGCGCGGCGTCACGGGACCAGAGCCCGAGCCTGAGGCGTGCACGGAGACGCCGGAACGCGTCGGGATCGACATTGTCCGCCAACAGGATGGCGGCACATCGGCGCTTCGACGGCAGCCGGAACACCAGCACCGTCAGCCAGGGCTCGACAATATCGGCACTGACAAGCGAAGCCTCGACCCCGCCCCCAACCGTCGCGACTTCGAAGCGGCCATCGACCCGCAGCCGCAGTCCCGACGCGAATCCCGCCGCAGCTTGCAGGTAGCGTCGTCCCAAGCTCAGCCCGGCGAGCATCACCGCACCCGCGAGCATCAGCCGCAACCATGGCGTCAGGTCGAGTAGCTGGACGGCAACGGCACCGCCGGCATGGACCGCGGT
>CAYVOU010000378.1:0-2775 GCA_964453295.1 uncultured Gammaproteobacteria bacterium | reverse complement strand
AGCTATGCCATCGCCGGGCGCTGAGCGACATCCTCCCGGATCGGACCTGCCGCAAACCATGAAATCCTTGAGACCCGAACCACTGGATCGGCGCCTTTGCATCGCGCCGATGATGGATTGGACCGATCGCCATTGCCGGTATTTCCTGCGCCTGCTCTCGCCGCATGCGCTCCTTTACACGGAAATGGTCGCCACCGGCGCCCTGATTCACGGCGACACCGCGGCCCATCTCGAGTTCGAGCCCGCGGAGCAGCCGGTCGCCCTGCAGGTGGGCGGCAGCGATCCGCGGGAACTGGCACGCTGTGCCAGCCTGGGCTGGAACGCGGGATACGATGAGATCAATCTGAATTGCGGCTGCCCCAGCGACCGGGTGCAGAATGGACGATTCGGCGCCTGCCTGATGGCACAACCGGCGCTCGTGGCGGAATGCGTCGCCGCCATGCGCGCTTGCGTGCCGATACCGGTCACCGTGAAGACCCGTCTCGGAATAGACGACCTCGATACCGACGAGCATCTGGTGAATTTCATCGATATCGTCCGCCAGAGCGGCTGCGATACCTTCATCCTTCATGCCCGCAAGGCCTGGCTCAACGGGCTCAGTCCAAAACAGAACCGCGAGATCCCCCCCCTGCAACACGACAGGGTCTACCGGATAAAGCGCGATTTCCCGGAACTGACCGTCGTCATCAACGGCGGCATCACCTCGGTGCCTGATATCGAAGCGCACCTCGCACATGTCGATGGTGCGATGATCGGACGCGAGGCCTACCACAATCCGTATCTGCTTGCCGACATAGAACGGGAGATATTCTTAATGCGCTTGGTGCCGGACCGGCAAACCGTGCTCGCACGCTTCGCCGACTATGCCGAGGCACAGGAACGACTGGGCGTCCCTGCGTGGCGGCTGGTCCGTCATCTCCTCGGGCTCTACCAGGGCCAGCCCGGCGCGCGGCGCTGGCGGCGCTATCTCAGCGAGACCGGCCATGGCGCAATACCGGTACGCAGCTTGATTGAATCATCGCTGGATTTGTCCGGCACCGCCCGTTTCCCCGGGAATTCAGCGGCGGGCGCCAGCGACTAGAACTGGATCTTGCCCGGCAATCAGCCTACCGCCCCACCGTAACTGTGCCAGCGGGGTCTGCCCGGGCGTCTGACGAGCAATGTGCCTGCGGGTTCGATTCGCCGCTGATGCACAAAAAAAGGCCGACTCCAAAGCCGGCCTCTTTCTGTTTCGCAGCGATTTAGACTAAGTCTGAATCGATTAAACCTGATTCCAGACGGTGATGGCCGTTGCATCCTCCACCATTGACGCCAGCTTGGTCGTCACGTCCTGCTGTTCCTTCGAAGCCGCATATTTGCGGGCCGCGTCCTCGCTGGAAAACTCGGCGAATACACCGAAATCATGCTCGTCACCCATGCTCTGGTACACGAAAATGCCGGCATGGCCTTCCGCCGCCTTCTTCAGCAGCGACTGCACTTCAGCACCCTTACCCTTTTTTGCCCTGCATGCACGAACGACGTAAATAGACATGGTTGACCTCCTCATTGAATGAGATTATTCGGATTGTAACGGCAAAAAAACCTTGATCCCTAGGCTCTAATAGAGACAACAAAGATTGCGACAGGTTTCACTTAAGTCGCGCAACACCCCCGGCATTTTTTTATGCCGGAGCACAACTTATAGTTGAACAATACTGTTACTGCAACATGACGCCGTCAAAACATTGACCGCGCTCAATAAGATATTACTCTTTACCTTCGTGCGTCTGCGAACCACTTCCCAGCATGAAGGATCGTAGCGCCTCATCGGTAGGATTCCGGCGCAGCCTGATGTCTTCATGGCGTTTTTCAATCAGGTCGTCCAAATCCGCATGGGTCAGCACGTAAAACCTGCCGTCCCGAATTGCCGCAAAAGTTTGCTCAGCAACCGCTTCGGGCGGTGTCCCTTGCAGGACCGCCTGCTCCCACAAAGCCTTGAAAGCTTCCTCCGTCTGGTCCGGCGGACGGACCACATGGCGATTCTCGAGCCGGGAAGGTCGATTGCGATTGCCCTCCACCAGCTTGGTGTTGGTGAATCCCGGGCAAAGCAATGAGACTTTTATATTCGGTTGGTGATGCATCAGTTCGTAATACAACGCTTCGGTATAGGCCACCACCGCCGACTTGGCGGCGCTATAGATACCGAGCCACGGCATGGTCACCAGCCCCAGGAACGAGGCAGTATTGACGATGTGGCACTCGCAGCCTTGCTCCAACATGATCGGTACGAAGGCCCGCACGCCGTGCACGGTGCCCCAGAGGTTGACGCCAAGCACCCATTCCCAGTCGTTGCCGCTGCCTTCCCAGGCCGTGGTCCCCACCCCGACACCGGCATTGTTGAATAATACGTGTACGGCGCCATAGGCTTTCAGGGTTCGTTCCGCCAGCCGCCGTATGTGCGAAGCCTTGGACACGTCGGTCCTGACGGCAATCACCTGGGCGCCGGCATCCCGCAGTTCCCGCTCCACATTGGCGAGGGCGGTCTTTTCGACATCGGCGATCACGAGCCGCATACCTTCGGTTGCGGCGTGACGTGCCAACGCCCGGCCGATCCCGCTGCCGGCACCGGTCACAACCACAACCTTGTCCCGAAATTCCTGCACGCACTCTCTCCTAAATGTCCTCGCTATATAGCGCCGCACCCTGTCCGCGAAACTCCCTGGCCTTGTCCGCCATGCCGACGGTGAGCGCCGCCTTGGCGTCGTCGAGACCCTTGGCCTCGGCGTAGTCGCGGAC
>CAYVOU010000377.1:0-2788 GCA_964453295.1 uncultured Gammaproteobacteria bacterium | reverse complement strand
CAAGGCCCTGAAGGTGGTACTGGACGGATCGGTGCACGCCACGCCGGAGAACGTCCTGGTCTATGCCACTTCGAACCGGCGCCACCTGCTGCCCGAACAATTGAGCGAAAACCAGGCTGCGCGCAACATCGATGGCGAGATCCATCACGGCGAGGCGGTCGAGGAGAAGATCTCGCTTTCGGAACGTTTCGGACTATGGGTGGCCCTGCACCCGTTCAGCCAGGACGAGTACCTGGCGATCGTCGCCCGTTGGCTGAACAAACTCGGCGTCGCCGGCGAACCCGGGGAGGATGCCCGGCGCGCGGCGCTGCAGTGGGCTCTGCTGCACGGATCCCGCAGCGGCCGCTCAGCGTGGCAGTTCGCCAAGGATTGGGCCGGCAAGGTGCAAATGAAAAGGGGAACCCATGGCTGACAGCCCCTCGATCGAGGAAATACGGCATGTAGAGGCTGACGCCGAAACTGTTTTTACGTCCGAACAGATTGACGCGGCCGTGGTTCATTGGGCGGACGCGATCACCGCGCGTCTGGGCAGGGCCAATCCGATGCTGCTGGGTGTGATGACCGGCGCAATCGTGCCGCTGGGCGTTCTGATGACCCGGCTCGGTTTTCCGCTGCAGCTCGACTACGTCCACGCGACCCGCTATGACGGCGAAACCGAGGGCGGGCAGCTGCGCTGGATCAAGCCACCGCCGGAAAGCATCCGCAATCGGACCGTGCTGCTGGTCGACGACGTACTCGACCACGGCCTTACCCTGCAGGCCATCGTCGCCCGCTGCCGCGAGATGGGCGCGCGCGAAGTCCTGACTGCGGTGCTGGTCGACAAGCACGTGCCGCATGCATCGGGGCTGGCGCAGGCCGATTTCACCGCGCTCAAGACCGGCGACCGCTACCTGTTCGGTTGGGGAATGGACTACAAGACCTATCTACGCAATGGCGGGCGCATCGCCGCGGTGAAGTCATGACCGGCCTGATCGGCGTCATCGGCGGCAGCGGCCTGCAGACGCTGCCCGATCTCGAGGACGTCCGCAGCGAAAGCCGCGATACGCCGTACGGGCCGCCTTCGTCTCCGCTGAACTTCGGTACGCTTGCCGGCCGGCCGGTCGTGTTCCTGCCGCGTCACGGCCGCGGCCACACCGTGCCGCCGCACCGGATCAACTACCGCGCCAACATCCGCGCCCTGAAAGACGCCGGCGCCGGCGCCATCATCGGCGTCGCCGCCGTCGGCGGCATCACTGCCGGGGCGCGTCCCGGACGGATCGTCGTCGCTTCCCAAGTCATCGATTACACCTACGGCCGCGAACACACCTATTTCGACGGTGCCGGTGCGGAGGTCCGTCATATCGATTTCACCTCGCCGTTCGATCAGCGCCTGCGTCAGGGCCTGCTCGCCGCGGCAAAGGACACCGGCATCGACGCCTGCGACGGTGGGGTTTACGGCACCACGCAGGGACCGCGGCTGGAGACCGCGGCGGAGATCGATCGCATGGCCCGCGACGGCTGCGACCTCGTCGGCATGACGGCCATGCCGGAAGCGGCACTGGCGCGCGAACTCGACATCCCCTACGCAAGCTGCTGCGTGGTCGCCAACTGGGCGGCCGGACGCGGCGAAGCCGTCATCACCATGGATGAGATTGAGCGCAACCTCGCCACCGGCATGGAGAATGTATTTCTCCTGCTGCGCGCAGCCTTGCCCAACCTGCAATCCTGAGGCGGCATTCAAGCCGCATCGTCGCGGCGAAACCAGCACAAAACGGCCGCGGCCCCACCAGGCTTGGCGGCCACGGTGCCCACAAGGCATGATGCCGCGCATGCAATCCCTCCCGACCGGCAACGCCCAGTCCGCATGGAAGATACTGTCATGGAAACGGGCAGCGGCGGCGCTATTGCTCATCTGCGTTGGCACCGCCACGGCGTGGTGGCGGCAACCACCCGATCCCACCGCGCCGTTGCGGTCCGTCTGGTCGCCTTACGCGCGCCTGGAACGCCAGCCGGCACCACGCCTGGGCGAGCGCGTTGAGCGCTGGCGCATCTTCGACGAAGCCGGGCATAGCGTGCGGGCGTTGTGGCGGCCGGCCGCGCATCCCACCGCCAAATCATGGACCGTGGTCATGCTGGGAGGCGTCGAGACCGATGATCGGGCGCTGCTGCTCCTGCCGGCCGACTCGCCAGCCAACGTCTTGTCGGTGAGCTGGGACTGGAAAATACCGCCCGGCGAGTCGCTGTTAAACGTCCTGTATTTTCGTGATGCGGCCTTGCGTGCCGCCGCCGCGCTGGCGCTGGCCATGGATGCGGCCGGCCGCGTCGCGGACAGGGACCGCGTGGCACTGATGGGCGTCAGCCTCGGCGTGCCGCCGGCGCTGGCGGCTCTTCAGTTGAGCGACAAAGCCCGGGCCCTGGTGTTAATTGACGGTGCCGCCGATCTCGAACAGGTGATCCGACGAAGGCTGTCACGCAAGATGCATCCACCTTGGCTCGCCGCCGCGGTAGCCACTGTTCTCGGCCGCATCATCCGGCCATTGGAGCCGTCGCTCAATGTCGACAGGGCAGCCAGGCTGCCGGCACTGGTCATCAATGCCAGGCGCGACAAGTTTTTGCCGCTGGCCGCCATTCAGGATCTGCGTAACGCGTTACCGCGCGCCGACACCCGCTGGCGCAAGGATACCCACATCGAACCGAATCACCGCGCCGCCATCGCCGCGCTGTCGGCCGACGTCGCCACCTGGCTGCAGGCGCAGCCGTAAGAAAAACTCACCTCCTTGGCGGTGACTGGACCGGGACCATGTCGCCA
>CAYVOU010000376.1:0-2797 GCA_964453295.1 uncultured Gammaproteobacteria bacterium | reverse complement strand
AAGGCCTGGAAGGAAATGACCCATCGCTATGCCGCCAGTACCCTGGGGCTGCTGATCCTTGCCGCCGCCTTCCTGAGCCTTCGAAGGCGGCGCCACAACCCCGATCAGCCGGTGGCCCTGCCGCTGTTCCTGGTGGTTTTGGTGGTGATGCAAGGCCTGCTCGGGATGTGGACCGTCACCTTGCTCCTGAAACCGCTGATCGTGACCTTGCATCTGCTCGGTGGCATGACGACCCTGCTGCTCCTGTGGTGGCTCAGCCTGCGGCTGAAGTGGCGACCCTATGCGGGGACCGCGGCGCCTGCGGGCCAGGGGCTGCGGCTGCTCGCGGTTCTTGCCCTGGTGGTGGTCTATTGCCAAATCGCCCTGGGAGGCTGGACCAGCTCGAATTACGCGGCCATCGCCTGCGGCGCGACCTTTCCGAGTTGCAACGGCCAGTGGTGGCCGCCCATGGATTTCAAGGGCGGCTTTACCGTCTGGCGCGGTCTGGGCATCAACTACGAGTACGGCGTGCTGGACGCGCCCGCCCGCGCCGCCATCCACATGGTCCACCGGCTAGGCGCCCTGGTGACGTTTATCGTGGTGGGCACGCTCGCGCTGCGCTGCCTGAGCGCCGCTGCAAACGGGCTTAAAAAGGCAGGCCTGGTCTTGGCGTTGGCGCTGCTAGTTCAGGTATCATTGGGCATTGCCAACGTCCGCCTGGGGTTGCCCCTGCCGGTGGCCGTGGCGCACAACGCCGGCGCGGCGGTGCTGCTTTTGTCGGTTGCGACCGTCCTGCACCTGCTGGCCCCGGCAAGGACCCGGCGTTGAACCGGGGCGTTGACTGATAACAAGCCGACCCGGCACCGACCGAGAGAACACCCGTGAGCCAGCCTGCCGCACAAACCGTCGCCGCCACGACCTGGCGCGACTACGTCGAACTCTGCAAGCCGCGCGTAGTGATGCTGATCGTGTTCACGGCGGTGGTCGGCATGTTCCTGGCCACACCGGGAATGGTATCGCCGGCACTGTTGGTTTACGCGACGCTGGGTATCGGCCTGTCCGCTGCCTCGGCGGCGGCGATCAATCACGTCGCCGACCACCGCATCGACGCGCTCATGGCGCGCACCAAGTACCGTCCACTGCCGCAGGGTGAAATCTCTAAACCGCAGGCACTGGCCTTTGCGCTGCTGCTAGGCATCAGCGGCATGGCGCTGCTGGTGTTCATGGTCAACGTACTCACCGCGATACTGACCTTCCTGGCACTCATCGGCTACGCGCTGGTTTATACGCTTTACCTTAAGCGCGCGACCCCGCAAAACATCGTCATCGGCGGGGCGGCGGGCGCGGCGCCACCGGTATTGGGCTGGACCGCGGTGACCGGCGACGTTCATCCTCACGCGCTGCTGCTGTTCCTGATCGTCTTCACCTGGACCCCGCCGCACTTCTGGGCGCTGGCGATTTACCGGCGCAAGGATTACGCCAAGGCGGACGTGCCCATGCTGCCCATCACGCACGGCGTCGATTTCACACGCGTTCAGATCCTGCTGTACACCATCATTCTGGCCGTGGTCAGCATTCTGCCGTACGTGACCTACATGTGCGGCCTGATCTATCTGGTCGGCGCAGTGGCGCTCAACGGCGTGTTCCTTTACTTCGCGATCCGTATGCAATGGGACCACGACGATCGTCTGGCGATGCGCACCTTCGCTTACTCCATCGTCTACCTGATGGCGCTGTTCCTGTTCCTTTTCCTGGATCACTACGCGCCGATCTGGCTGGGCCTTCTGCGCTGATCCCACCAGCCGCGGCGGCGGCGCGCCAAATTCCCTCTATCGATTAACCCGCTTGCGGTACGGTCTTCTCGCGCTTTGAGGTGCTCCTAAAAGGCATTATCATTATAACCTTCTGACAGCTGTGGCCCGGTGCGTTCCGGTCCGCCCGTCACCCGGTTCCTGATCCCGTCATTGCCGACCCCGTCCGTGTCGGCCGCGCCAGAATGAACGACATCCAGCCATCCGATCCGCCGGCCAAGTCCGTCGCCGCCAAGCCCGCAGGCGGAACAAACCCGCTGGGTCGCGCCCTGCGCCTCGTCATTCTCGGCCTGCTTCTGCTGGTCGGCGGCTACTACGGCTGGCAGCAGTACCGGTTCAGCCGCCACTATGAAAGTACGGACGATGCTTTCATCGATCGTCATATCACCCAAATCAGCGCCCGCGTCGGCGGTCCGATCGTCAAGCTCTATGTCCGCGACAACCAGCAGGTGAAGGCGGGAGATCTGCTGGCCGAGGTCGATCCCGCCGACTATCAACAGGCGATGGACCGCGCCCAGGCGGAAGTCGATGCGGCGGTGGCACGCTTGCGCTCGGCAAAAGCCACGCTGGAGATGACCCGGGTGACTTCGGAAGCGGCGCTGGCGGTAGCCAACGAGCAATTGAACGCGATGCGTGCGCAACAGGCCGAGGCAGGATCGAACCTGCAGGCCGCCGAGGCCGAGCGCGACAAGGACCAGGCGGACCTGAAGCGCTTGCGCGACATGGCGGCCAATCTCGTCAGCCGCCAGCAACTCGACGCGGCCCTGGCGGCGGCAAAGGCGACCGAAGCGGCGGTCGCGGCGGCAGACAAGCACCGAACATCCATGGCTGCACAGGTGGCGGAGGCCCGGGCACGGGTTGAGTCGGCGCAGGCCGCACTGACGCAGGTGCAGGTGGCCGAAGCCAAGGTGCAGCAAAATGCCGCCGAAGTCGAACGCGCACGCACCGGCCTGCGGCAGGCGAAGCTCAACCTGTCCTACACGCGCATCACGGCGCCGGAAGACGGC
>CAYVOU010000375.1:0-2806 GCA_964453295.1 uncultured Gammaproteobacteria bacterium | reverse complement strand
CGCGGCCAAACCGGCGCTGCGATTTCAACACAGTAAGGTCATTTGGAGCGGTGCAGGCTAACCTGGATTAGCCGATCCGCGTATTTCGAGCGCGCGCCGTGGCCCGTTGGCCAATGTTCCGGCAGCGCGGGCGCATCGAGCGCATCCCCACTAGAACGACCGGCAGCATCCCGGACTTGACCGTTGCCCCCACTTTGCTTGCGATCAGAACGTAGACGCCATAAGGCCACACCAGCGCCGTGAGCACGGCGTCCAGAAGCGGCATCTTTGGGCGCAGAAACAACAGCAGCCCAAAGACGACCACGATCCCCAGCGTGTAAATTCCGACAATCATTCGCAACATCGACAAATCTCCATTTGGCACTGTGCGCCGTCGGCGCAGAGAATACGGGACGGGAACGGCCGATTGGCGGCCTGCGGACGTCACCCTTGCATGAAGGCGGCGATCGAACCCGGAATGGTCAATCTGCCGTGCTCAGCATTGCGCCGCTGCCGCCCAGCCGGTTGAAATCGAAGCGAGGTCCGCCTTAGGACCTCGCTTCCGCGTTGCGTCACGGGCGGGAACCCGGACCTTTGCAACCTCGACTGCTTCACGACATCGGATGATAAGAAAGATCAGCCGAATGGGCGTCGCTTACTGGGTACGGTTCCCGCCGCTGTACATGCGGTCCGCACCGACGGATGGATTGCCGCCGTTACGGTCGCGGGCATAGGGGACCGGGCGGTTGGTGGTGAGGATGGTGTCGCCATCAACAACCTGTGGGGCATGCAGCACCGACCATGTGCCGTCGTGGCGGTGCCCGCCGATTTGGCCCTGCCCGCGGTCGCCGGACCACATGTAGATCGGACGGCCCGCATAGGCCCACTGCCGTGTTCCGTCGCGGCGATTGATGATGGACCACTGGCCGTGCGTCCTGGCATTGCCGTAGGCAAGATAGGGCGGCCATTGACGGGCGCAATCGCCGTAACAGCCGGACTGGTTCATGCGATCGCGCTGGCGGACGTAGAGCGCCCGGCCGCTTGCGTTCAGATAGACGCGGCCATAGGCGGCACTGTCGTGTTGCCGATAGTGCGAGTACGCCCGCGGCGCCGGCCGAACTTGGTACGCGTCGGAGCGTTGGTTGTGTCTCATCCCATCGTCATAGGCGCAGCCGCTGGCTGCGATAACACCCGCACCGCCCAGCAGGGCGAGCCCGATTTTGGAAAGGACCATGAGTATCTCCTGTTGCTGATTGCCGAGCGCATCTCCGTGGGTATGTGAGCTAAGGAACGAGGTCGCTCGATAGAAACATTGGGATTACCCATGGACAAATCGTTCCGCATGCAAGGTGACATCCACAACCGCGGGCGGTGCCAACATGGATTAGCTCTCACGAAGATTCTTTGCTGGGAGTGTATTCGCGGGCGATGCGCCGGCCGCGCCCGGTGGACACGGCCGGCGTCCGGAACAGCGCCAAATTGGAGATTTGATACAAGACGGGTGGGTTAGTTCACCCGCTTGGCGCGGCGAATCTCGGCGTCCTCGGCATCCAGCCAAACCCTGTACTGCTGCCCACCGCGCATGGCGAGGGCAACGTAGAATTCGCGCTTGCCGCGGTCGACGAAGTGAAGGTTCTGGATCTTCCTATAACCGGCCGCCCGCAAGCTGTGCCGCACATCGGCAGCGCTCGCGCGGTCGTTATCCAGCTGCACACGGCGGTAGGGCTTTCCCGTGTCGGCTTCGGCGAAGACCCGGTAGTCGTGGCCGCCCTTGGACGCGTGGCTTACCCAGTATTCCTTGGCGCCGCGGTCGACGAAACGCAGGTTGCGGATCTTCGCATAACCATGGTGCCGCAGGGTTCGGCGTACATCCTGCTTGCTGGCGTGCTCGGGGGTCAGGCGCTTCGTGCGCTCGACTTTGCCGCTGCTCGCATCAATCCAGACACGGTAGACGACGCCCGCCTTGCGCGCCCGCACAACGTAGAAATCGTCGTTGCCGCGGTCAACAAAGCGAATGTTGCGAATGCGGTTCCAGCCTTGGCGGGACAGACGGCGCTCGATCTGCTGCTCGCTCAGGCGCTGCGGCTGTGCGCCACCGCGCCCGATCACGCGGACCGAAATCAGATTACCGGAGTCCGCGTCGAAATAGAGCGCGAACTGGCGGTTGCCGCGCGCCGCAATGGCGCGATAGAAGCCGCAGCGATGAGCGGCATTGAATTTGCGCCCGTGATAGGCAATGGCGCGAACGTGGCGATAGCCCGCGGCGCGTGCGTTCTGGCGCACCGAGTAGTGGCTCGCCCGCGGTTTATCATCGAGGCAATTCGGCAAGAGCTTGAACTTGAGGTCGCCGTTGCCCCAATTGAATTTGACAATCTGGGCCTGCGACGCGGTGGCACCGCCTATCGCGATTGACGCGGCGGCCAGGCAACCGACAAGGGTTGCATGCAGTGGTCGGTGCATTGAAATCTCCTTTAGGGAATTGAGTTAAATGTAATGTTTTGGGCCGAACATTCGATCGGCGCGCTGGGAACACTATCGATGATGGGCCGCCCCGCCGCCCTCACTTAGGTTAGTCCGTGCGGAGGTTAGTCTTTGCAGGGCCTACGGCGTATGGCGGGACTGAATGTGTTCGGCAATTGATTGTCTGGGGTGCCGACAGCAATCAGACGAGCGCCATGTCCGGCGAAACGGTCGTAGTGGCGCGGCTATTGCTCAACGAACAATTTGGACCGCTGGGTATCGGTATAGGAAATCCGGGCCGATTGAATTATTCCCTCGCGAGTGGGCACATGCGTTTCGGTGTGTGGCGGAATGCCAAATCCAAATC
>CAYVOU010000374.1:0-2821 GCA_964453295.1 uncultured Gammaproteobacteria bacterium | reverse complement strand
CGGGCCGCCGACGTGTTCCTGATCCCGACGCCCGGCATGCCCATGCCCGATCTGGGCAACCGCGTCACGGTCGGGCCGGTCGCCCGGGTGGGGCATTGCCGGCGGGAAGCGATCGCGGGCCAACTGGGCCACACCGCATCGGACAAGCTAGTTCTGCTGTTCATGGGGGGTGTCCATACGCGGCTGCCGATCGCGCAATGGCCGCCGCTGCCGGGCGTGCAGCTGCTGACGTTCGGCACCGATGTCGTCGATCGTCCGCGCATCGCCACCGTGCAATCACTGGCGCTGCCGTATATCGACGTCCTGCGATCCTGTGACGCGCTCGTGACCAAGCCCGGTTACGGAAGCTTTGCTGAGGCTGCCTGCAACGCCGTCCCTGTGCTCTATACGCACCGGCATGGCTGGCCTGAGGCGGCCTACTTGGTGGAATGGCTGGCGGCCCGGGGACGCTGTGCCGAGATCCGTCGGGCCGACCTGGAGGCCGGCAGGCTGGGCGACGCCCTGCGGAAACTATGGGACGTCCCGCCCCCGGCGCCGGTTGCGGCGACGGGGGCGGAGGAGACGGCTACTTACCTTTGCCGCTGGTTCTGAGAGCCGGTACAGCTCTCCAGGCCTCCGTATGGCCCGGGAATGGTTCGACCCGACCCGGCTTAGGCGCGCTTGTAGCCGGTTACCATGGCCCGCGCCAGGTTTTCCCGGTGCAGCCGGCTTTCGACCACCACGCCCAGGACGTGGAGCACCACCAGGAATATGGTGAAATTGGCAAAGAACTCGTGGAGTTCCTCCAGGATCTCCTCGGTCTCGGATTCACCGTCGGTGGCGTGCATCTCGTCATGCTCGTCCGATCCGCGTGCGTCGTCGTCTTCGTCATCGCCGGCTTGGGCGGGCATGGCGTTCGCCTGGACCGGCGTGGCCGTGGTTTCGGCCGCGAAGAAACCCGCCAGGGGGCCAGCATGCTGGTCGGCCCCGTAGACCGCCAAGCCGGTTCCGGTCGTGCAAAGCAACGATACCAGCAGGATGATGATCATCCAGCCGCCCGCGGGGTTGTGGCCCAGGTAGCGGGCGGCCGTGCCTTTGACGGCTTGAAGGGCGTAGGCAACGGCTTTGCCCGGTGCCGCGACGAAATCGGAAAATCTGGCATGGCGGCTGCCGATAAAACCCCAGATGACGCGAAACACGACCAGACCCAGCACCGTATAGCCGGCGATCACATGAATGTCGCGCAGATCTTTTTCATCGGTGAAGTAGGCGATGAAAAAGGCGGCGACCAGCAGCCAGTGAAACAGCCTCACGGCCGGATCCCAGACTTTGATCTTGGCAGGGGCATTCATAATCGATGGCTCCTTTCCAGACGGGCTTCTCGTTCGGGTTGAGGCGTGCCGGGCACGCCGTTGATCCTGAACGCGATACTAGGCCGGGATGCTAAAGAAATGCTTAATTTTCTGCTGTAACTATGGTTTTCGATGATCTGGATCAGTCGGCACATCGCCGTCCGCGGCAGCTGGGCGGGGCGGCAAAAGGGCCTAAGACATCGACAGGGGGCGCCCGGATTGGAGATAATGTACGTTTTTCCCCGAAACCGACGAATTACGAGAAAAGAAGGATAAACGGCCATGGCTGAACAAGCGCTGGTGGGCGTCATCATGGGCAGTCGCTCCGATTGGGAGACGATGCGGCAGGCTGCCGAGGTACTGGAGCAATTCGGCGTCGCGCACGAGCGCAGGATAGTATCGGCGCACCGCACGCCGGACTGGATGGGAGAATATGCCGCCTCGGCGGAGCAGCGCGGTCTGGAACTGATCATCGCAGGCGCGGGCGGCGCCGCGCACCTGCCCGGCATGGTGGCGGCACAGACGGTATTGCCGGTGATCGGCGTGCCGGTGCGGAGCAAAGAACTCAACGGCCTGGATTCGCTGTTATCCATCGTGCAGATGCCGGGCGGCGTGCCGGTGGCAACCATGGCGATCGGCGAAGCCGGGGCGCGTAACGCCGGCCTGCTGGCGGTGGCTATCCTTGCCGCCGGACGTCCGGCACTGCGGGCGAAGCTGCACGAGTTCCGTGCCGCCCAGAATAAGCGCGTACGCGAAGACACCCTGCCATGACCCGTCCGATATTGCCTGGAGCTACGCTCGGCGTGCTGGGCAGTGGTCAGTTGGGGCGCATGTTCGCGATCGCGGCGCGTCGGCTGGGTTACCGCGTACACGTGCTGTCACCTGATGCCGATACGCCGACGGGCCATATTGCCGATCGCGAAATCCGCACCGCTTATGAGGATCTGGACGCCATCGCCGAATTCGCCCGCGGCGTCGATGCCCTGACCTTCGAATTTGAAAACGTACCGGCCGCCACGGCGGAGACGGCGCTAAAACATACGCCGGTGCGCCCCGCCGGCAACGTCCTGTTCACGACCCAGAATCGTTTGCGCGAAAAATCCTGGCTCCGTGACAACGGTATCCCGGTGACACCGTTTCGCGGTGTCCATACACGTGCGGACCTGCTGGCGGCGGCGCATGAGCTGGGCCTCCCGGCCGTGCTGAAAACGGCCGCCTGGGGGTACGACGGCAAGGGACAGGCGGTGATCCGATCGCTGGAGGAAGCGGAAAATGCCTGGGCAACGTTGCATGATGCGGAAGCAATCCTGGAAGCATTCATCGACTTCTATCGCGAGGTATCGGTGGTCGCGGCGCGCGGCTGCGACGGTGAAGTGGTTTTTTACGGACCGATGATTAACGCCCACCGCAATCACATACTCGATACCTCGATTGTCCCCGGCGATCTGCCGCCCAAGGTGGTGCAGGAGGCGCGGGATATCGCCCGCGCC
>CAYVOU010000373.1:0-2823 GCA_964453295.1 uncultured Gammaproteobacteria bacterium | reverse complement strand
GCGTCGGCATCGAAAAGATCAACCAGATGTGTTCTCAGTTCACCGCCGACGAACTCAACATGATGCATGCGGTGAAAGAGGCCTATGACGAATCGGGCCTGTTGAATCCCGGTAAGGCGGTGCCGACCTTGCATCGTTGCGCCGAATACGGCCGCATGCACGTGCACGGCGGCGAACTGCCGTTCCCGGACCTGCCGAGGTTCTAGCCTCCTCACCGCGCCGCCCCATGCCCGTGGAAACCCAACCGATGATCGACGAAATGGCCGCCCGGATCCGTGCTGCGGCGGCCACCGGCACGCCGTTGCTCGTCCAGGGCGGCGGCACCAAAACGTTTTACGGTGAGCCCTGCTCGGGGGAAACCCTGAACCTGTCAGCGCTACGCGGTGTCGTGTCCTATGAGCCGACCGAACTGGTGGTCACGGCCCGCGCCGGCACGCCGCTGGCCGAACTGGAACACGTTCTGGCGCAGCAGCGCCAGATGCTGGCATTCGAGCCGCCGCATTTCGGTCCGGCGGCGACCGTCGGAGGCTGCATCGCCAGCGGTCTTTCCGGTCCGCGGCGGGCGGCCGCCGGTGCCGTACGTGATTTCGTGCTCGGGTTGCGCATGCTGGACGGCCAGGGTCGCGATCTTAGCTTCGGCGGCCAGGTTATGAAAAACGTCGCGGGCTATGACCTGTCGCGACTGCAGGTCGGCGCGTTGGGCACCCTGGGCGTGCTGCTGGAAGTGTCCCTCAAGACCTTGCCCATCCCCCGCACCGAAAGCAGTCTGCGACTGGAGATGGACGCCGCGATGGCGATTGCGCAACTGAACCTCTGGGGTGGTGAACCGCTGCCGATCTCCGCGAGTGCACATGTCGACGGCATGCTATACCTGCGCCTGTCCGGTGCTGAAGCGGCGGTGCAGGCTGCACGCGATCGGATCGGTGGCGAAACGGTGACTGGTGGCGAGACGTTTTGGAAGCACATACGCGAACAATCCCACGCCTATTTCACCGCGGCGGGGAACGGTGCCGCCCTGTGGCGGCTATCCGTGCCGTCCACCTGCCCGCCGCTCGCCCTGGGCGGCGATCTCCTGATTGAATGGGGCGGGGCGTTGCGCTGGCTGATCAGCGACGCCCCGGCCGACGCGATCCGACATGCCGCCGAGGCGGCGGGCGGCCATGCCACTTTGTTCAGATCGCCGGCTCCATGGTTGCCGCCTGCTCAGCGCGCGGCCGTGTTTCATCCGCTGCCCCCCGCCGCTTTCGAGTTGCACCGGCGATTGAAGGCGCGCTTCGATCCGGCGCGGATCCTCAATCGCGGCCGCCTGTACCCGGACCTCTAGAAGGAAGCGTCGCCGTGGAAACCCATCTTTCCGATTTCATCCGCGACGCACCCGACGGGGCGGAGGCGGATGCCATCCTCCGCCGTTGCGTGCATTGCGGCTTCTGCAATGCCACCTGTCCAACCTACCAGCTTCTCGGCGACGAACTGGATGGCCCTCGCGGCCGGATCTATCAGATCAAGCAGGTGCTGGAAGGCAGCACCCCGACGGCGGAAACACGGCTTCATCTCGATCGCTGTCTCACCTGCCGAAATTGCGAGACGACCTGCCCGTCCGGCGTGGAATACGGCAGGCTGCTGGACATCGGCCGGCGCGTCGTCGAGGAACGCGCACCGCGCCCGGCCACGGAACGCCTGATACGCAAATCCATCGCCGGTGTGCTGGCACGCACCGCGCTCTTTCGCACCGCCGTGCGGCTGGGCCGTCTGGCACGTCCGCTGCTGCCCGCGGGGCTTGCCGCCAAACTACCACCGCCGCCGACCGCGCCTGCCCTGCGCGCCGGTGTGACCACCACGGACGGCAGGCGCCGCATGCTGGTCCTGCGTGGCTGCGTGCAGCCGGCGCTGGCGCCCAACATCAATGCCGCGGCAACGCGGGTGCTGGCGCGCCTGGGGATCGCCCTGACGGAAGCGGACGAAGCCGGCTGCTGCGGCGCCTTGCGCTTTCATCTGAACGATCAGGCCGGCGGCCTGGACGATATGCGTCGCAATGTCGATGCCTGGTGGCCGTATGTCGAGAACGGCATTGAAACCATCGTGATGACCGCCAGCGGTTGCGGCGTAACCGTGCGTGAATACGGCCACTTGCTGCGTCACGATCCGGACTACGCAGAGCGCGCTGCACGGATCGGCGCCATGACAAGGGACTTGAGTGAAGTGCTACTGGCCGAACGTGACCAGCTAAAGGCAGCACTGGAAACATCCGCAGGCGTGGCCACCGGCGGTGGCCCCATCGCATTTCATCCGCCCTGCAGCCTGCAACATGGTCAGAAGATTACCGGCATCGTTGAATCTCTGCTGCAGGATGCCGGATATACGCTGACACCCGTGACCGACAGCCACCTTTGCTGCGGTTCCGCCGGCACGTATTCATTATTGCAGCCCGACCTCGCCACCCGGCTGCGCGACAACAAGCTCGCGGCGCTGAACGCAGGCGGACCCGGCGTGATCGCCAGTGCCAACATCGGCTGCATCAGCCACCTGCAATCGGGCGCGAACATCCCCGTCCGGCACTGGATTGAACTTCTCGACGACAGGCTCGATGCAGTACGCCTCGGAGCCTGACGGGACGCGTTCGTCAATGCTACCGGTCAATGGCTTTTTGAATCGGCGATAACGCGTTTAGCGACCAATCATGCTCAGCGACAATTTTCGTCGGCGGGTGGCAGGGGCGGCGATCCTCTTGCTGGCGCTGCTGCCGGCAATAATCGAGCTGCCCTCAAGTCCGTTCACGGCCACCGCCGCCGGGCGCTCGCTGGGCTGGCTGGGGATCGGCATGGT
>CAYVOU010000372.1:0-2828 GCA_964453295.1 uncultured Gammaproteobacteria bacterium | reverse complement strand
TGTGCCCGTGCAGTCGGACGTTGCCGGCGTGATCGGCGAGTGCGACGTACTCATCGATTTCAGCCATCCGGATTCCACGCTCAACCATATTCAGGCCTGCGTCAAAGCCGGCCGGCGCATCGTCGTCGGAACGACCGGGCTGAACGCCGAAGACAAGCGGGCGATCGGCGACGCCGCCAAGGCCATACCCGTGGTGTTCGCGCCCAACATGAGCGTCGGCGTCAATCTTTGCCTGAAGCTCCTGGACATGGCAGCGCGCGTATTGGGCGACGACGTCGACATCGAGATCATCGAAGCCCATCACCGCCACAAAATCGACGCACCTTCCGGCACCGCCCTGCGGATGGGAGAGGTGGTTGCGACGGCGCTGGGACGCGATCTTAAGTCCTGCGCGGTTTACGGCCGGCAGGGCCAGACCGGCGAACGCGATCGCAAGACCATTGGTTTCGAAACGATACGTGCCGGAGACATCGTCGGTGAGCATACGGTGATGTTCGCCGGCGTCGGCGAACGCATCGAGATCACCCACAAGGCCAGCAGCCGCCATACCTTCGCTGGCGGCGCCGTGCGCGCGGCGCTTTGGCTGCTGGATCGGCCGGCCGGGCTGTACGACATGCAGGACGTGCTCGGACTGCGCTAGCCGCCACCAAGGCATTCGCGATGCGCTGCGCGTTGCAAGCGCGGCCAGCCGGCTGGACCCGGTTGCAGACGCCGTGACCCGGGGCTGACGGAAAGATTACAAGTCGATTTCCACAGTGCCGTCCGGGGTGAGGGTTATCGGGACGGACTTCAGGCTGGCGCCGACACAGGGTCCCGCGACGCAGGATCCGTCTTCCACCACAAAAAGTGCGCCATGAGTGGCGCATTGAATGAACGTGCCGGACTCGTCGAGGAAATGATCGGGATTCCAGTCGAGGCTGGTGCCCTTGTGCGGGCAGACATTGCGATAAGCGTAAACCGTGTGACCTCGCCTGATCACGAATACCGCCTGGTGCGTATCTGCGGTGAAACCACGCCCGGCATTTTCAGGCAGTTCCTCAAGCGAGCAGATTGTTACTCTCATTCACGGGCCCCGGCGCCGGCAGGTAATGCAGTAATCGCGGGCGGCCATGCCGCCCGCGATTGCGGAATGCCCGGCACTATTTGTGTTTCTCAAGGGCCTTCTTGAGCTTACGCACGACGACGCCGATCTGTCCTTTGTTCTCCGGACTGTTCTCGATAGCCGCCAGATTTGCCGGTGGCGTGTCGCCGACCACGATCGCGCCCAGCATCCCCAGTGAGAAATGCGGCTCGCACTTGTATATGTATGCGCCCGGCTTGGTGAGGGTGATGGAGAAGTTCTGGCCGATTACCGAGCGCCACGCTTCCGCGCCCTCGGGGATCATCCCTTCGATTGAGGCGCTGTTGTGACCGGACTGCATGCCGACCCATTCGACCGTGTCACCAGGCTTGATGAATATCACCTGCGGAACGAAGGTGAACAGCTGAACGTGCACGACATGCGTGGCACCGCCGCCCGCGGCCGGCTGTGATGCCGGGGTGGCCGCTGCGGCTGCCGGCGCTGCGGTCGCAGCGGCGGCCGGTTCGGAGGCTGTCGATGCAGGTTTGGTGGCCGGCGCGGCTTCCGCCGACTTCTCTGCCGGTGCCGGTGCCGGCGCGACGGGCGCTTCCGTGGTCTTCTCGGCCGACGCTGCGGCCGACTCCGCGGTCGACGTGCTGGAGGCGCTGCTTTCGGAGGACTGGGAACCGGTGGCGGACTTCTCATGGTCCGAGCAGCCTTGCAGCAACAGCGCGGGCAGCGTCAGCATGGCGGTACAGCAAAGGACGGCGATCAGGGATTTGAGTTTCAACATCATTTCGACTCCTGCCAGAGAAAATTAAAGGGACGATCAATATAACCATAGATCTCGCTTTGGTGGGCAGGTCGGGATCCCGACCGGCGCGAGCGGGGAATTTTAGGCGATCCGGGAGGCCAGTCCAGGCACGCGGGGCGTTTCAGCGGCGGTGGTTGACCTCGATCAAGCGGCCGGTCAGCTTTTACAGAGCGGACTGGTCAAGTACAATTCGGTGGATTCCAAAGCAGCGGGAGTCGCTTCGCGGCGCCTCCCGTTTTCTATGCCCGTGACACGGGTATGGGATCCTTGAAAAGCCGACCGGCGAAACTTTCGCCTTTCCGGATAGTTATGTGGTCCTTAAGCGGAGATCCGAGTGTATCCACCTGCCTTGCTCGCACTGGAAGACGGAAGCCTGTTCCGTGGCACCTCGATTGGCGCCGCCGGCCAGACCTCCGGCGAAGTCGTTTTCAACACCGCCATGACAGGCTATCAGGAGATCCTGACCGATCCGTCCTATTTCCAGCAGGTCGTGACCCTGACCTACCCGCACATCGGCAATGTCGGGACCAACAGCGAGGACGAGGAATCGGGGCGGGTATTTGCCGCCGGGCTGGTGATCCGCGACCTGCCCATCCGGGTCAGCAACTGGCGCGCGCAGCATTCCCTGCCGCAGTACCTGCAAGACAACAAGGTGGTTGCAATCGCCGATGTCGACACTCGTCGCCTGACGCGTCTGTTGCGGGAAAAGGGCGCGCTCAGGGGTTGCATCATGGCTGGCGAAGGCCTGGACGAACAGGCCGCGGTCGCGGCGGCGCAGGCCTTCCCAGGGCTTAAAGGCGCCGATCTGGCGCAGGCGGTCACGACCGCCAAGCCTTACGTGTGGGAGCAGGGCAGCTGGCACCTGGACGCGCCGCAGGGCGCCGCGCCCGATAAGAAGCCCTATCGGGTGGTCGCCTACGATTTCGGCGTCAAGCGCAATATCCTGCGGCTGCT
>CAYVOU010000371.1:0-2829 GCA_964453295.1 uncultured Gammaproteobacteria bacterium | reverse complement strand
ACGCCGTTGTCGTCGATGTCGATACGCTCGGCCGCCGGCACTTTCGGCAGGCCAGGCATGGTCATCATATCGCCACAGATGGCAACGACGAAACCCGCGCCGTTGGCCAGGCGTACCTCGCGCACGTTGAGGGCGTGGCCGGTGGGCGCGCCGCGCACGCTCGGGTCGGCGGTAAAGGACATCTGCGTCTTGGCCATGCATACCGGGAAGCTGCCGTGTTCCTTGTTCCATTCGTCGAGCTGCTTGCTTGCCGCAGGTGAGAAGGTCACCTGCCCCGCGCCGTAGATCTTGGTGGCGATGGCCGTGATCTTTTCCTGCAGCGTGACGTCGTCAGGATAGACGAAGGTGTGTTTCTTCTCCGATTTCTCCACCACGTCCACGACCGCGTGCGCCAGTTCCTCGGCGCCGGCGCCGCCGCTGGCCCAGTGCCGCGCCACGACGAAACGGCCGCCCAGGGCTTCAATCCTCTTGCGGAGCAGGTCGATCTCGGCGTCGGTATCGAAGGTGAAGTGATTCACCGAGACGATGCAGGGCAGCCCGTAGTGATCGCGGATGTTGGTCAGGTGTTTCTCGATGTTGACGATGCCTTTTTCCAGGGCCTCGAGGTTTTCCTGGTTGAGGTCTTCCTTCTTGACCCCGCCGTGGAACTTCAGCGCGCGGATGGTCGCGACCAGGACCACCGCCGAAGGATTGAGCCCGGCCATGCGGCACTTGATGTCGATGAACTTCTCGGCTCCGAGGTCAGCGCCGAAGCCGGCTTCGGTGATGCAGTAGTCGGCCAGCTTCAATGCTGTCTTGGTCGCGGTGACGCTGTTGCAGCCGTGGGCAATGTTGGCGAACGGACCGCCGTGGATGAAGGCGGGGTTGTTCTCCAGCGTCTGCACCAGGTTGGGCTTGATGGCATCCTTCAGCACCGTCGCCATCGCGCCCTGCGCATTGAGGTCGCGGGCGTAGATCGGCTTGCGCTCACCCTGGCTGTAGCCGATCACGATGCGGCCCAGGCGCTCCTTCAGATCCTTGAGCGACGTGGCGAGGCAGAGGATGGCCATGACTTCGGAAGCTACGACGATGTCATAGCCGTCCTCGCGGACGAAGCCGTTGGCGGTGCCGCCCATGCCGACCACGATCTTGCGCAGAGCGCGATCGTTCATGTCGACCACGCGCTTCCACTGGATGAGGCGTGGATCGATGCGCAGTGCGTTGCCGTGGTTGATGTGGTTGTCGATCAGCGCCGACAGCAGGTTGTGCGCGGCGCCGATGGCGTGGAAGTCGCCGGTGAAGTGCAGGTTGATGTCTTCCATCGGCACCACCTGGGCATAGCCGCCGCCGGCCGCCCCGCCCTTGACGCCGAAGACGGGCCCCAGCGAAGGTTCACGCAGACAGATGATGGTCTTCTTGCCGATGCGGTTGAGGGCGTCTCCCAGGCCGACGGTGGTCGTCGTCTTGCCTTCGCCGGCCGGCGTCGGGCTGATGGCGGTCACCAGGACCAGCTTGCCGTCGGGACGGTCCTGGATCTGCTGCATGAAATCCAGCGACAGCTTGGCCTTGGTGTGGCCGTAGGGTTCCAGATACTTGGCGTCGATACCCAGTTTCTCTTTCGCCAGTTCGATAATCGGCTTTATGGTCGCCTTTTGGGCAATTTCGATATCCGACAGCATCTTGCTTTCTCCTAGCCTTAAGTTTCATTTTGAAATCTTTGCCTTGGGTACCGCTTTTCTTATCGCCGCAGTTTTCGCGGACTGCGCGCGCCGTCGTTCCCGGCCGGCCGGGAATCGCGCCGCGCGTGCGCGCTGTCGTCCCGCTGCGGGCGGGCGCGTTTCGCGCGTCTTAAAATTGTTGGATCCCAGCATGGTGCTTCCGGCGGCGTTGGCCGAAAGTCGTGAACGGACGGAACCCCTGTACGGTGCGTCTGGCGACAGCCGCGACGGTAATTCCGTGCCCTTCCGGTCAGGCCTGCACCCACCACCGGCTTGGGGGACGCGCTAGTTTAGCGGTTGATGTCAGCCTCGGGAACCCTGCCCGACGCGGCGTCTGGTAGACTGAGTCTAAAATCCGGTTCGGCCAGGCATTAGAGTCGGAATCATTTTTGCTCGGGACTGAGTGGTCCTATACTGTGAAAATGCAGAAGGATGGATACGATAATCCGGCGCTTAGCAACCTGACGCCGGAGAAGGCGGTGATGTTCGCCGATCTGTCGGGCAGTACCCGCCTTTACGAGACAATGGGGGATGTCGCGGCCAAGGCACTGGTGACCCAGTCGCTGGAAAGGCTGTCCGCCAAGGTGGATTTCTACGACGGCCATATCGTCAAGACAATCGGCGACGAATTGCTGTGCGTATTCAACTCCGCGCACGAAGCGGTGCTGGCGGCGCGGTCCATGGTACGCGAGGCTAGGCACGTACACGGGCCGGTGGCTGCCGACGGCAGCAACCTGCTGCAACTGCGGGCGGGGATCCACTTCGGGCCGGTGATCCAGGAATCCGGCGACATCTTCGGCGATACCGTGAACGTCGCCTCGCGCATGGTATCGCTGGCCAAGTCCAACACCATCATGGTCAGCGACGCCGTCCGCATGGCGTTACCCCTGGCCTTGCGCGGTCTGGTCGAGTTTTACGATTCAGTGGTGGTGCGCGGCAAGGCGCGTCCCATCGACGTCTATCAAATCATGACCGACATCGTCGATCGCGATGAGACCCAGAAGATCACGCGTGCCCTGGAATTCACGACCGACCTGGCGACTCTGGTCCTGACCTGGAAACAGGGCGAGGAAGAGGCGCAGCAGGAGATATCCCGGATCTATCCCACCGTCACGATCGGGCGCAGCCGCGC
>CAYVOU010000370.1:0-2847 GCA_964453295.1 uncultured Gammaproteobacteria bacterium | reverse complement strand
TCGGGATTGACGGTGCGGCCGCAATCGACGGCGCAGACCACGCGCGTGATCTTGATATCGGCACCGTCGACGGCCACTTCCGCCACCTGCGCCACGAAGCTGCCGAAGGACGAATGCACGGCCAGACCGCGTCCATGGCCCTTGGGCAGCGGCGATCCCCAACCCGCTTTCTTCGCGGCCAGTTCCAGCACCGCGAGGTGGCGCGGGCTCTTGCCCAGCATGGAACGCCTGAGCTCCAACGGGTCGCGGTTGGCGGCATGCGCCAGTTCGTCGAGAAAACTTTCCACCACGAAGGCCGTGTGCGAATGGCCGACCGAGCGCCACCACAGCACCGGCACCACGTTCTCGGGGGTGTGCAGGTCCACCAGCATATTGGGGATCGCGTAGGGCAGATCGGCGGCGCCCTCCACGGAAAGCGCATCGATCCCATCCTTGATCAATGCCGAGGCGAACATCGTGCCGGCGGCGATCGACTGCCCGACGAGCGTGTGGCCCCAGGCGACGACGTTGCCCTTTTCATCGACGCCGCCGCGGAGGTAGTCCCGCCACATCGGCCGGTAATAGCCGCCGTGCATGTCGTCCTCGCGGGTCCAGATCAGCTTGACCGGCTTGCCGATTGCCTTGGCGACCTGCACGGCCTCGGTCACGAAATCCGAGTGCGGGTTGGCGCGCCGTCCGAAGCCGCCGCCCAGGAACATCGTGTGGATCTTCACCTGTTCCGGCTTCAGACCGGCCACGGCTGCAGCTGAGGCCTGATCACCGGTCTGGAACTGGGTCCCGGTCCAGATCTCGCAACCGTCGGCACGCAGATCCACCACGCAGTTCAGCGGCTCCATGGCGGCGTGGGCGAGATAGGGCACTTCGTATTCCGCATCGAGCTTGGTCTCCAGGTCGTCAAGCACGTCCTCCACCGGCTGGCCCAGCTGGTGTGCCGGCAGGCCGGGCGTCTTGGCAAGTTCGGCGTACTGTTCCCGCATGGCAGCGGTCGAGACGGTGGCGCCGTCTCCCTCGTCCCACTCGATCTTGAGGGCATCGCGCCCCTTTTTCGCGGCCCAGAATCCGGTGGCGGCCACCGCGATGCCCGTGGGCACCTGCTTCACGTCCACGACGCCCTTTACCGCCATTGCGGCGCCGGCATTAAAGTGTTTCACCTGTCCACCGAACACGGGCGGACGTGCCACCACGGCCACCACCATGTCCGGGATGCTCACGTCCAGGCCGAATTTGGCCCGCCCGTCGGTCTTGTCCGGCGTATCCAGCCGCGGCGTGGACTTGCCGATGAGCTTGAATTCCGCGGCCGGCTTCAGCGTCACCTGCTCCGGTATCGGCATGGCAGAAGCCTTGTCCGCCAGGGCGCCGAAGGAAAGCTTGCGGCCGCTGGCGGCATGGATCACTTCACCGTTCTCGGCCCGACATTCGGCCGGTGCCACCTGCCACGCCTGCGCCGCGGCGGCTATCAGCATCTCGCGAGCCTTGGCGCCCACCGTGCGGAGCTGGTCCCAGGACGATGCGACACTGGTGCTGCCGCCGGTTATCTGTGCGCCGTACACCGTGTGGTAGTACACCGGCGCCGCCGGGGCCGATTCGACGCGGAGCTTGCTCCAGTCGCACTCCAGTTCCTCGGCGACCAGCATGGCCAGGGAGGTATAGACGCCCTGTCCCATTTCCGACTTGTTGCAGATGAACGTCACGCTGTCGTCAGGCGCGATGCGGAGAAAGGCATCGGGTGGATAGTTTGGTTTGGCCGGCGCGGCGGACGCATCGGCCGCATAGGCTTTGCGGCTGGCGGTGGGCAGGTAGAAGCCAATCACCAGGCCGGCACCGGCGGCGGCCTTCAGGAAGCGACGGCGGCCGGGATTGGCGGGCGAAGCGCGCTCGGCGTCTTTCATGATTTTGCCTCCGTGGCGATCTCGGCGGCACGGTGGATGGCCTTGCGGATCCGCTGGTAGGTGCCGCAACGGCAGATATTGCCGGACATGGCCTCATCGATGTTGTCGTCGCTGGGCCGCGGGGTCGTTGCCAGCAGCGCCGCCGCCGACATGATCTGGCCAGAATGGCAATAGCCGCACTGGGGCACGTCGATTTCCACCCAGGCGCGCTGCACCGGATGGTTTCCCGAGTCCGAGAGACCCTCGATGGTCGTGATCGACTTGCCGGCCGCCGCCGAAAGCGGCGTGCTGCAGGATCGTATCGGGGTCCCGTCCAGATGTACGGTACAGGCGCCGCACAGGCCTTTGCCGCAGCCGAATTTAGTGCCGGTCAGTCCAGCCTGTTCCCGGATCACCCACAGCAGTGGCGTGTCAGGCTCGGCGTCGATTGAGTATTCTCGATTATTGATTTTCAGTTGGGTCATCACGCTCACCGCTGGATTGAAGAGTGAAATCTGGATTTCGAGGCCACTTGAGCCGCCGCGATCATCCGCGCGAATGACACCGTGCGGATGCGGAAAACTTCAGGAGGATTCCGCCCGGCTGGCCTCTTCCGGCTTCTTCGCCGGCACTACGCGCTGTGGAGGGAAATCGCAACGGAATACCGACCCCTTGCCGATCGTGCTCTCAATAGACAGGCTGGCCGAGTGCCGGTTCAACACGTGCTTGACGATGGCCAGCCCCAGCCCGGTGCCGCCGGTCGCCCGGGAGCGTCCCTGGTCGACGCGGTAGAAGCGTTCGGTAATGCGCGGAATGTGCGACTCCGGGATGCCGATACCATTGTCCTCCACGCACAGGTGCGCACCGTTGTCGTCGCGGAACCAGCGGATGCGGACGAGACCGCGTTCCGGCGTATAGCGCACGGCATTGACGACGAGGTTCGAAAAGGCGCTATACAGCTCGTCTTCGTCACCCAGCA
>CAYVOU010000369.1:0-2861 GCA_964453295.1 uncultured Gammaproteobacteria bacterium | reverse complement strand
GGCGCAAAGAGGAATTCCGCAATGCCATCGGCTGGTGGCTGAACGCCACCAAGGCCTACGCGGTAAAACTGGTCAACCCCGGCGCCGACGAGCTGTGGAAGGGACGGCGCAATGCCAACATCACCAGCATCGATCAGGACGGCGACCTGACGACGTTAAGTCCGCGCGAAATCATCCGCGGCTTCGTCGAAGCGGCCGATCATCTGGATCTGCCGCATCCAATCCACATCCATTGCAACAACCTTGGCCACAGCGGCAACTACCAGACTACGCTGGAGACCATGCGCACCGCGGGCGACAGCCGCATTCACATGGCGCATGTGCAGTTTCACAGCTATGGCGGCGAACCCGGCAAAAATCCGATCTCCAGCGGACCCGAGATCGCCGACTACATCAATACCCACCCCAACATCACCGCCGACGTCGGCCAGGTCATGTTCGGCAAGGCCACCGCCATGACCGCCGACGCCCCGCTCGGCTATCTGCTCCGCAACATCAGCCACAACAAGTGGATCAATGCCGACACCGAATGCGAAAGCGGCTGCGGCATCGTACCGTTCAGCTACCAGGAAAAGGTCTACATGCACGCCCTGCAATGGGCTGTGGGCTTGGAACTGTTCCTGTTGTCGAAAGACCCGTGGCGGATCATGCTGTCCACGGATCATCCCAACGGCGGCTCCTTCCTCAAATATCCGAAGCTCATACGACTGCTAATGGACCGCAACTTCCGCAACGAGGAGATCAAGCGGGTCAACCAGAAGGCAATCAACAAGACCATGCTGCGCGATGACATCGCCCGCGAGTACACGATGCAGGAGATCGCCATCATCACCCGCGCCGCGCCGGCCCGGGCGCTCGGACTGCGCAACAAGGGCCACCTCGGCGTCGGCGCCGATGCTGACATCACCATCTACGAGGATAACGAAGACAAGGAACAGATGTTCAACGCGCCCCGTTACGTAATCAAGGACGGCATACCGATCGTCGACGATCACGAATTCCGCGCCGATCACGAAGGCCGCCTGCTGCACACGGCGCCCGACTACGACACCGGCATCGTGGAGACCGTGCGGCCGTTCTTCGACAGCTACTACTCCATCGAATTCGACAACTACGCGGTGACCGACCGTTATCTGCACCATCACCAGGTTGTCGCCGGAAGCGGCGCCGCCAAGTAGACCGAGCCGGCCATGCAATTACAATCCACCGAAATCATCGACACCTTCGCCGAAGCCTTCGCGATGTGGGCGACGCGGGTGATCATCACTGCAGAAACCCCGACCTGGGCGATGGCCGCGGCCCGCGCCGTGACCGGCTTCGCGACCTCGGTCATCGGCTGCAAATGCGAGGCTGGCATCGAACGGGAACTCGCGCCGGACGAAACTCCTGACCGGCGTCCCGGCGCCAGTGTCCTGCTGTTCGCCATGAGCGCGGAAAGTATCGGCAAGCGCCTGGTCGAGCGTATTGGCCAATGCGTGCTGACCTGCCCCACTACCGCCTGTTACAACGGTCTGGAATCGGAGGAAACAGTGGTGTGCGGCGGGCTGTTGCGCTATTTCGGCGATGGCTACCAGATTGCCAAGCAGCTTAACGGCCGGCGCCTGTGGCGTGTGCCGGTCATGGATGGCGAGTTCGTCATTGATGAGCGCTTCGGCGTGCAGCCGGCGGTCGGCGGCGGCAATCTGTTACTGCTCGGCGCCGATTCGACAACGACCTTGCGGGCGGCGCAGGCCGCCGTCGCCGCGATGCGCGGCGTAACCGGTGTCATCATGCCCTTTCCCGATGGCGTGGTGCGCAGCGGCAGCAAGCCCGGCTCGAAGTACAAGTCGCTCATGGCCTCCACCAACGACGCTTATTGCCCCACCCTGCGCGGCTGCGTTCGCGGCGAAAGCGAGGTGCCGGCGACGGCGCATTGCGTGCTGGAAATCGTCATCGACGGGCTCGACCAGGCCGCCGTAGAACAGGCCATGCGCGTCGGCATGGAAGCCGCCTCGGCAGAGGGCCTGGCGCGGATCTCCGCCGGTAACTACGGCGGCGACCTCGGCCAGTACAAGATCGGACTGCGCCAGCTGCTGCAGCCACAGGCGGGCCCGGCATGAGCATCAAACTGACATTGCATACCCAGCCGCAGGTGCCGATGGAAGCCGAGACACTGGCGCCGGAACGCATGCAGGGATTGAATGCCGCCGACGCGGCCAGGCTACCCCTGCTGCACGGCAATCAGAAAGCCTGCGTCGGCGACTTCTTCGATGTCGCCGGCACCGGCGACGAGTTGCTGCAGATTGCCGGCGACCTGAGCCGGGTAAAGCACATCGGTGCCGGAATGAGCCGCGGCCGACTCGAGATCGACGGCGACGTCGGCCAGCACCTGGGCTCGGAAATGACCGGCGGCGAGATCCTTGTCACCGGCAGCGCCGGCGACTGGGTCGGACCCGAAATGTCCGGCGGCAAAATAACCATCAAGGGCAACGCGGGGCACATGGTGGGCAGCGTACATCGCGGCGGCACCATCGGCATGCGCGGCGGCGAGATCATCATTCACGGCAACGCGGGCAACGAAGCCGGCAACGGACTGCGCAACGGCCTGATCGCGATTGGCGGCAATACCGGTGATTTCACCGGCGTCAACATGCGCGCCGGCACGATTGTCGTACTCGGCCAGCTCGGTGCGCGCAGCGGCCCCAGCATGCTTCGCGGCTCGATCATTTCCATGCATGATGCCGAGCTGCCACCGACCTTCACCTATTCCTGCAGCTACCGACCGGTGTTTTTACGGGTGTACCTGCTCTACCTGCGCGACCGCGGCCTAAACGTCGACGATGCGGCCGTGGACGGCGTTTACCGGCGCTTCTGCGGCGATT
>CAYVOU010000368.1:0-2875 GCA_964453295.1 uncultured Gammaproteobacteria bacterium | reverse complement strand
CTGATGAACGTGCCGCCGGACGATCCCCCCAGCAAGGGCGAACAGGTTTACGCCTACATCCCGGCCGATACGCCCGATGCTTTTGACGACATGGGAAAGCGGCCTTCGCGATGATGACCGCACTGAAGATCGCCACTCATTCGCTACGTGCCCTGCTTGAGGGCATCGTCGATCTTGCGCCGGCCGAAGACGTCAGCGTCAGCGGTCTCTCGCTGGACAGCCGCAGCACCTGCGCCGGCGACTGCTTCCTGGCCCTGGCCGGCACTCGCCATCACGGCCGCGAATTCATCGATACGGCCATCGCGCGCGGCGCCTCCGCGGTATTGCTGGAGAACGGGCGCGGTCCAATCAGCCTGCATCGCAGCGGCGTGCCGGTAATCTCCGTGCCCGAGCTTCGGCGCAGGGTGGGATTGATCGCCGCGCGCTACTACGGTCAGCCGTCCCGGGCCCTGGCTGTCGTCGGCGTGACCGGCACAAACGGCAAGACCTCGGTCAGCCACATTGTCGCTCAGTCGCTGAACGCCGCCGGGGTCCGGGCGCCCTGCGGCGTGTTGGGCACCATCGGCTACGGCCTGCAGGCGAAGCTCGAACCCGCCGCCTCGACAACGCCGGATCCGATCGCGGTGCAGGCCTGGCTGGCCCGTTTCCGGGACAGCGGCGCTCACGGCGCCGCCATCGAAGTGTCTTCGCACGCCCTCGATCAGCATCGCGTCGCCGGCGTGCATTTCGCGGCGGCGGTATTCACCAACCTCAGCCGCGATCATCTCGATTATCACCAGGACATGGAAAAATACGGGCTGGCCAAGCAGCGCCTGTTCGAGGCGCCCGACCTGGGCAGCGCCGTGGTCAATCTCGACGATCCCTACGCCGGGACGATCATCGGCACCGTGCATCGGTCAGTGCCGGTCTATGGCTACACTCTGCAGGCAGCGCCCGCCGATATTCCGCCGCGCGTGACCGTCATCGCGGGCCGGTTGATGGAAGTGGGCCGCGAGGGATTGGTGATCCGCGTGCGTGCCGGACAGGGCGAAGGTGTCATACGCAGCCGCCTTCTGGGCCGATTCAACGCCGCCAACCTCATGGCCGCGTGCGCGACGCTGCTGGCACTGGGCGTGCCCCTGCCGTTGGCGGTCGATGTCCTGGAAAAAGCGCAGGGTGTGCCCGGACGCATGGAGCGTTTCGGCGGTGACGGCAATCAACCGCTGGTCATCGTCGACTATGCCCACACGCCCGACGGACTGGAACAGGCTTTGATCGCCGCGAGGGAATTGTGCCGCGGCAGGCTCGTCTGCGTTTTCGGCTGCGGCGGCAACCGCGACCCCGGCAAGCGCCCATTGATGGGCGAGGTTGCCGCCCGTCTTGCCGACAGCGTGATAGTGACCAGCGACAACCCGCGCGAGGAGGATCCCGCGGCCATCATCCGCGAAGTCCTCGCCGGGATCGTCCCCGCGGACGCCGCGGCAGTGGAAGTTGACCGCCGCGCGGCAATCGCGCACGCCGTGTCCATGGCCGGGCAGGACGACGTGGTGCTGGTTGCGGGCAAAGGTCACGAAGGCTACCAGGAGATCGCCGGGCACCGCCTGCCGTTCAGCGATCGTGCCATCGTCCTCGAATCCCTGCGCGGGGTGGACGCTTGATCGCCATGCAGCTCAACGAAGCCGCACGCGCGCTGAATGCCGAGATGCTGGGTTCGCCGGATACCGCCGCCACCGGCTTCCGAGGCGTCAGCACCGACACCCGCACGCTCAATGCCGGTGAATTGTACGTGGCGCTCAAGGGGCCGCGGTTCGATGGCCATACGATGCTGGAAACGGCAGCCGCGCGTGGCGCCAGCGCCGTGATGGTCGAGCACGAGGTGCCGGCACCGCTGCCCGCCTTGAAGGTGGACAACACGCGCAAGGCGCTGGGGCGGCTGGCCGGCTATTGGCGGTCACGCTTCGGCCTGCCGCTCGTGGCCGTCACCGGAAGCAACGGCAAGACCACCGTCAAGGAAATGCTTGCCGCGATCCTGCGCATCGAGGGCGAGGTGCTGTTCACGACCGGCAACCTGAATAACGACATCGGCGTACCGCTCACGCTGTTCCGGCTGGACCAGGGGCACCGCTACGCGGTCGTTGAAATGGGCGCGAACCATCCGGGCGAGATTGCCTGGTTGTGCGACATCGCTGCGCCAACAATCGCGGCCATCACCGTTTGCGCGCCGGCGCACCTGGAAGGCTTCGGCAGCGTCGAGGGTGTCGCCCGTGCCAAAGGCGAGATCGTCAGCGGCCTGCGGCCCGACGGCGTCGCGGTTTTGAACGCGGAAGACCGCTACCTGCCCCTTTGGCGGGAGTTGTCCGCCGGGAGACGGGTGCTGAGCTTCGGCATCGACAAGCCCGCCGACGTCACCGCCGCCAACATTACCGCGGACGGCTTTTGCACCCGCTTCGATCTCGGGCTGCCAGAGGGTGCCGTCACCGTGGACCTGCCGTTGCCGGGCAGGCACAACGTGATGAACGCACTGGCCGCCGCCGCCGCCGCCCATGCAGCCGGTATTGCCGCTGAAAACATTCGTGCCGGCCTGGAAGCGGTACGCCCCGTCCATGGTCGCCTGGAGAGGCTGGCAGGGCTGAACGGCTGTACCGTGATCGACGATACCTACAATGCCAACCCGGCCTCCCTGCAGGCGGGCCTTGCGGTGCTGCGCGGACTTCCGGGCGCGCACTGGCTGGTGCTCGGCGACATGGGTGAACTGGGCGCGGAGGCCAGGCAGCTGCATCGCGAGGCGGGCGCCGCGGCGCGCGACAGCGGCGTGGCGCGCCTTTATGGTGTCGGGCCGTTGACCGTGGCGGCCGTGGAAGCCTTCGGCGGCGGCGCGCGGCACTATGCCGATGTC
>CAYVOU010000367.1:0-2888 GCA_964453295.1 uncultured Gammaproteobacteria bacterium | reverse complement strand
TGCCTGTATTCGGCCATCGTCAATGACCTGCACCGCGCCGCCGGCCGCTCCGGCGTCGGCACGGTGATGGCCTCTAAAAATCTCAAAGCCGTCGCGGTACGCGGCACCAAGGGCGTGGGCAACATCCGCGACCCGAAGGCCTTCTTCAAGGCCACCACGGATGCCAAGAAAGTGCTGCACGATGACGCGGTCACCGGTGCCGGCCTGCCCAAGTACGGCACCCAGGTTCTGATGAACGTCATCAATGAGATAGGCGCCATGCCCACCCGCAACATGCGCGAGGTCGAGTTCGAGGGTGCCGGCAAGATCTCCGGCGAAGCCATGCACGAACCGCGGCCCACCGACGGCAAGGCCAACCTGGTCACCAATGCCGCCTGCTTCGGCTGCACTATCGCCTGCGGCCGCATCTCGGTGATCGACAAAAACCACTATACGGTCGTCAACAGCCCCAAGTACTGGGGCGCATCGGGCGGCTTGGAATACGAGGCGGCCTGGGCACTGGGCTCCGACACCGGCATCGACGATCTCGACGCCCTCACCTACGCCAATTTCCTCTGCAACGAGGATGGCATCGATCCGATCACCTTTGGTTCGACGGTCGCGGCGGCGATGGAACTCTACGAACTGGGCGTCATCACCACCAAGGATACCGGCGGCATTGAATTGAAATTCGGTTCGGCCGAAGCGATGACCAAGGTCACCGAGCTGACTTGCCGCGGCGAAGGTTTCGGCAAGATCCTCGGCCTGGGCTCGAAGCGGATGTGCGAGAAATACGGCCACCCGGATCTCTCCATGACGGTCAAGGGCCAGGAGTTCCCGGCCTACGACCCGCGCGGGATCCAGGGCATGGGCCTGGCCTATGCGACGTCCAACCGCGGCGCCTGCCACCTGCGCGGCTACACGGTGTCTTCCGAAGTCATGGGCATCCCCGAAAAGACCGATCCGCTGGTGACCGAGGGCAAGGCGGGGCTGGTCAAGGCCTTCCAGGACGCCACCGCCGTAGTCGACTCCTCGGGCCTGTGCGTATTCACGACCTTCGCCTGGACGCTGGCTGACATCCAGCCTCAGATCGCCGCCGCCTGCGAAGGCGACTGGACCATGGAAAAACTCAATGAGGTCGGCGAGCGCATCTGGAACATGGAACGCATGTTCAACAACGCCGCCGGCTTCACCGACAAGGACGACACCCTGCCGAAACGGCTGCTGGAGGAAGGCGGCAACGTCGGCCCCGCCAAGGGCCGGGTCAACGATCTGCCCAAGATGCTGCCCGAGTACTATCAGCTTCGCGGCTGGAACCCGGAAGGCGAACCGACGTCGGAAACACGCACGCGACTGGGCCTGTAAGCCATCCAGACAAAATGCCGGCCGGTGGACACGGCCGGCAAAAAAACGGGGAGCAGACAGCATGCATCATGTCATCATCGGCGCCGGACCGGCGGGCATCATCGCCGCCGAGACCCTGCGCAAGCTGGGCCCATCGTCGCGCATCACCGTGGTCGGCGACGAGCCGGAACCGCCCTACTCGCGGATGGCCCTGCCGTATTTGCTGATCCACCGGATCGATGAGCGCGGCACCTACCTGCGCAAGGACGAAGATCATTTCCGCGATAAGCGCATCGATATCATGGTCGACCGCGTCAGCAGCGTCGACACCGGCGCCCGTACGGTCAAGCTCGCCGGCGGCGGCACCATGGAATACGACAAGCTGTTGGTGGCCACCGGCTCGCGGCCGATGTCGCCGCCCATACCCGGCGTCGATCAGCCCGGCATCTATCCCTGCTGGACTCTGGCCCACGCCCGCGAGATCGCCAAGGCGGCGACGCCCGGCACCAAAGTGGTGTTGATGGGTGCCGGCTTCATTGGCTGCATCATCCTCGAGGCGCTGGCGAAAAGCGGCGTAGATCTCACGGTGGTGGAAATGGCCGATCGCATGGTGCCGCGCATGATGAACGAAACCGCCGGCAACATGATCAAGGACTGGTGCAAGCACAAGGGCGTGGCGGTGCATACCTCGACCAAGGTCACCGCCATCGAAAAGGGCAACGGCCAGCACCGCTTCAACGTCCAACTCGACAATGGCACCACGCTCCCGGCCGACTTGATCATCTCGGCCACCGGCGTGCGCTCCAACATCGAGTTTCTCAAAAGCAGCGGCATCAAGACCGACCAGGGCGTCCTGGTGGACAAGCACCTGCAGACGAGCGACCCAAACGTCTTTGCCGCCGGCGACGTGGCGCAGGGGCTGGATTTTTCCACCGGGGAATACACGGTGCAGGCCATCCAACCGACCGCCGCCGACCACGGCCAGCTAGTTGCCCGCAACATGGCCGGCCTGAAAGGCGCCGTGCATCGCGGCAGCGTCAACATGAACGTGCTCGATACCATGGGCCTGATCTCGGCGTCCTTCGGCCTGTGGATGGGCGCCGATGGCGGCGACAAGACCGAGCTTTGCGATCACGGCCGCTTTCGCTACATCAACCTGCAGTTCCAGGACGATGTGCTGGTCGGCGCCACCAGCCTGGGCCTGACCGACCACGTCGGCGTGCTGCGGGGTCTGATCCAGACCAAGACCCGCCTGCACGGCTGGAAGGACAAGCTGCTGCACGATCCGACCCGTATCATGGAGGCCTATCTGGCCAACACCCAGGCCGTGGGATTCAACGCCGGCATGCTGTAGGCGGGAAGAGTCTCAATCCGGGGCGCGGCGTTTCGCCGCCCCCGGATTGCATTTTGCGGGCACTCGCATCCGACATGAAAATCACCTTCAAGCTGTTTGCCTCTCTGCAGGAACATCTGCCGGCCGGCGCGAAAGACTACAGTGTCCCTCTCGAAATCGATGCAGCCACCACCCCTTATTCACTCATCGATCGCTTCAATATCCCCCGCAA
>CAYVOU010000366.1:1728-2900 GCA_964453295.1 uncultured Gammaproteobacteria bacterium | reverse complement strand
ATGCGCGGGCTGGCTACGCCGGTGGAGGTGCAGGCCGAGCACCTGGTCGACACCTGCGGCACGGGCGGCGACGGTACGCACACGTTCAATATTTCCACGGCCGCGGCATTCGTGGCCGCCGCCGCGGGCGCGCGTGTCGCCAAGCATGGCAACCGCTCGGTATCGAGCAAGTGCGGCAGCGCCGACGTACTCGAAGCCTTGGGCGCGCGCATTGATTTATCCGCCGCCCAGGTGGCCCGTTGCATCAGCGAAGTCGGCGTGGGCTTCATGTTCGCGCCGGCCCACCACGCCGCGACACGCCACGCCCTGGCGCCGCGCCGAGAACTGGGCGTGCGCACGCTGTTCAACCTGCTGGGACCGCTGACCAATCCCGCGGGCGCGCCGTGCCAGTTGCTGGGCGTTTACGCGCGCGAATGGGTGGAGCCTCTGGCACAGGTACTGAAGTCGCTGGGCAGCCGCCACGTAATGGTGGTGCACGCCGCCGACGGCCTGGATGAGATCAGCATCGGCTCGGACACGTGCGTCGCCGAGCTGAAGAACGGCAGGATCGAGACCTATGAACTGTCGCCGGACGGATTCGGCCTGCCGGTCGCCGACATCGGGCAACTGGCCGTCAAAACACCGGAAGACAGCATAAAGGTGATCCGGGCGGCGCTAAGCGGTCACGGCGGACCGGCGCTGGACATCATCTCCCTGAATGCCGGCGCCGCCATCTATGTGGCGGGCCTGGCGGCCGATCTGCATGCCGGCGTGGTGCGGGCGCGGTCGGTCATCGAAGAAGGCGGTGCCGAGTACAAGCTCGACCAATTCGTGCAATTCACGCAAATCGTGACCTGAGCGACCAGACAAGAAACGAATTAGTCAACGAAACAGACCATGAGCGACAGGCCAGACATACTCAAGCAGATCATCGATCACAAGCTGACAGAGATAGCCGCGCGCCGCAAAAAAGTATCGCGCGGCGAGATTGAAAAACGCGCCGCCGCCGCCGATCCCTGCCGCGGCTTCGTTGCCGCGATCCAGTCGAAGATCGCCGCAGGCGTTCCCGCCGTGATCGCCGAGTGCAAGCGGGCCTCGCCTTCGGCGGGTCGCCTTCGCGCCGACTTCGACCCGGTGGCGCTGGCCCGGCGCTACGCCGCGGCGGGCGCCGCGGCGATCTCGGTGGTCACCGA
>CAYVOU010000366.1:0-1718 GCA_964453295.1 uncultured Gammaproteobacteria bacterium | reverse complement strand
AGGCGTTCCCGCCGTGATTGCCGAGTGCAAGAAGGCTTCGCCCAGCAAGGGCGTGATCCGCGAGGATTACGATCCGGCGCAGATTGCCGCCTCCTACGAGTCGGCCGGCGCGGCCTGTCTGTCGGTGCTGACCGACGTCAACTATTTTCAGGGTGGCGACGAACACCTCATCGCCGCGCGCGCCGCCTGCCGGTTGCCGGTGATCCGCAAGGATTTCATCGTCGACCCTTACCAGGTGTACGAGGCGCGCGCCATCGGCGCCGACTGCATCCTGCTGATCGTGGCCGGGCTCGACGACAAGCCATTGCGCGATCTCGCCCGGCTGGCGGCCGATATCGGCCTGGACGTGCTGGTGGAGGTGCATGATCGCGAGGAACTTGAACGCGCGCTGATGCTGCGCACGCCGCTCATCGGCATCAACAATCGCGACCTGCGCAGCTTCCGCACCGATATCCAGACCACGCTGGATCTGCTGACGGACGTCTTTCCCGACCGGATCGTCGTCACCGAAAGCGGCATTCACGATCCCGGGCAGGTGGCGCTGATGCGACGCCGCGGCGTCAATGCTTTCCTGGTCGGCGAGGCTTTCATGTCGGCGCCCGACCCGGGCGCGAAGCTGAAAGCGCTTTTCTCGCTTTAGGCCACGGCTCTCCGCCGCGACGGCCGGGATGACGCGAATCGACCGGCTTGGTCACCCTGCGCGTGGAATGCTATCTTGCCGGAAACCATGACCCTGCCGTCCGCGAGATCGGATCCCCGTGAAAAAAGTCTACAGCTCCGCTGATCGCCTGCTGATCGGTTTTCTGCAGGGTGTTCTTCAGGATCACCAGGTCGACAGCTACTGCCGCAACGAGATCCTGGCCGGCGGCATGGGTGAGATACCGCCCATCGAATGCTGGCCGGAGTTGTGGGTGGTCAAGGACGAGGACGCGAGCGCGGCCCGCCACATCATCGACAATGTATTGGCCGGTCGCCAGAACGCCGAGCCCTGGCGCTGCGACACCTGCGGCGAAATGATCGAGCCGCAGTTCGCGGCCTGCTGGCGCTGTACCCCCGACAAGCAATGACCGGCCGGACCTTGAAGCGCTGCGCCTGGGCACAGGGCAGCGAGCTCGAGCAGATCTATCACGACACAGAATGGGGCGTGCCCCAGCACGACGACATCCGGCTGTTCGAGTTCCTGATCCTGGAAGGGGCCCAGGCGGGCTTGAGCTGGTCCACCATCCTGCGCAAGCGCGAACACTACCGCAAAGCCTTTGCGGGTTTCGATCCCTTGAAGGTCGCCCGCTTTACCGAAGCCCGGCAACAGAAACTGATGCAGGATCCGGGCATCGTCCGCAATCGCCTCAAGATCGCGGCGACGGTCGACAACGCCAGAGCATTCCTCAAGGTGCGGAAGGAGTTCGGCAGCTTCGATCGTTACATCTGGCAGTTCGTCGGCGGCAGGCCGCTCGTCAACAGGCGAAGGGCACGCCGCGACATCCCTGCAAAAACCGCCGAGGCGGAAGCGATGAGCCGCGACCTCAAGAAGCGTGGTTTCAGGTTCGTCGGCCCGACCATCTGCTACGCCTACATGCAGGCCGTCGGCATGGTCAACGACCACACGATGGATTGTTTCCGCCACAAGCCGCTATCGGGCCGGCCGAAGGTTTAGCAACGATGGATGGAGGGATTGCGTCAGGGTCTGGTCGCGGCGACCACGGGGAGGAGCCTCACAA
>CAYVOU010000365.1:0-2904 GCA_964453295.1 uncultured Gammaproteobacteria bacterium | reverse complement strand
CATCGACATCGATATCCGTGTCATCGCGGCGACCAACCGCGATCCGCAGAGCGCGGTTGACGATGAGCGCCTGCGCGCCGATTTGTACTATCGCCTCAACGTCGTCACCGTGGCGCTGCCCGCGCTGCGCGAACGCAGTGAAGACATTCCGCTACTGGCGACGCATTTCCTGGCCAAGCACGCCGGCAGACTCGGGCGCAAGCCGCCAGCGATCGATGACGAGGCCGTGGCCTCGCTGCGGGCGCAGCGCTGGCCGGGCAACGTACGCGAACTGGAGAATGTCATGGAACGCGCGATCGTGATTAGCGGCGGCGAAAGGATTGGTTTGCAGCACCTTCCGTCGGCGGCCGTGCCCACCCCGGGCCCGACGGCAATGCCGGATGAAAGCGGGCCGCTGGCATTGCAGGAACGGGTGGACGCCCTGGAGCGCGACCTGATCCTGCGGGCGCTGGAAAAAACGGAGGGTAACAAGGCGGCCGCGGCGCGCCTACTCGAGATTAGCGAGCGATCTCTGTGGTACAAGCTCAAGAAATTCGGTCTGGCCTCGGATGCGACCGGCGGCTGATATTATTGGAATCCGCTGACGGCACGGAAGCAGTGCCATGGTGATACGGCAGCACGCCGGTCAGCAGGCATCAAATCCGCCAACAAAGGCTCCCACAGTGATAGATTCCGATTCAAGCGACGCGACGATTCAAGGATGCATCCATGGATAAGTGCACTGACCTGCGGCCGCCGCTGCCGCCCTACACCCGTGACACCGCCGCGCAGAAGGTTCGCCTCGCGGAAGACGCCTGGAATTCCCGTGATCCGGAGCGCGTCTCTCTGGCCTACACGCCGGACAGCCGCTGGCGCAACCGCGCCGAATTCATCACTGGACGCGAGCAGATAGTCGGGTTTCTCCGGCGAAAGTGGGCGCGCGAACTTGATTACCGGCTCATCAAGGAGTTATGGGCCGCAGACGGCGCACGCATCGCGGTGCGCTTCGCTTACGAATTTCGTGACGATGCCGGCAATTGGTTTCGGGCCTACGGCAACGAGAATTGGGAGTTCGACGAAAACGGTGTGATGGCGGTGCGCCATGCCAGCATCAACGATCTGCCCATCACCGAATCGGAACGCAAGTTCCGCTGGCCGCAGGGCCGCCGTCCGGAAGACCACCCGGGCTTAAGCGAACTGGGGCTGTAGCGAAGCGGCGGCGTGGTTTTGTCGTTGACCGATCAGGCGGAACGATGACCTGACCGATTCCGTTGGCGGCTGAGCCACTGCCAGACCCAGCCACCGGGGACGTCAATGCCCTGCACCGTGTAGCGCAGGACGTTGAGGTTGCGCAAAGCGCTGCGCTGGGCGCGGGCGGCGTGTCGGCAGCCGGCAAACAGCACGCCGTCGCCGGCCATCAGGGGAACATTGTCCGCCGGCATGACCAGACGGCGATCCCCGCGGACCAGGTAAAGCGGAATAACCTGGAGCCGGCGCGTGCGATCGGCGGGGTCCCGGCACAAATCGCTCAACTGGATCGGTGCTGCATCGCCCTGCAGCGCGAGGTGCACGGCGGGCGCGCCGGCCCGGCTGACGTCCACCGTCCAGGTTTCCGGCGATTCGGTGCCGATCGTGGCCTGCAGTTTTTCAATGACCTCGTCCGCCCAGCTATCGTCGTGGGCATGGATGAGGTCGAGGAAATCCGACAATAGCGGCGTGTGCATGCGCGCCAGGCATTCATTGGCGATGACTTCGCTAGCTACCATGGTGATGTCGGCGCCAAAGCGGCCGAACAGGGCGGCATTGGCTTGCAGGTTCTGACGTACCACGGTAAACAGATCCGCGTTGAGTTCCCGCGCAGTGACGGCGATGGAGAGGTTATTCACGTCGTCGTCGGTCCCGGCGACGATGCCGACCGAGTGTGCGATGCCGGCTTGCAACAACGTCTCCGCCTCGGTGCCCCGGCCCGTCACGGTGTCGAGATCATCAATTTGCGCGCCCTGCGGTTCGACGACGGTCATGTCCAGGCCGAGCCCGCGGAATGCCTTGACCACTTCGCGCCCGAAGCGTCCATAGCCGCAGATCACCCAGTGTCCGCGCGGCGGCGCGGTTTCCTGCTTCAAGGTCGTGCCGGGCAGGCCGGTCAGCCACGACAACAGGCGGTATCCGCCTGGCGAGGCGACGGCCAATGCCAGGTAGTCACCGAAGGTGGAAAACGGGTTGATGATGTGGTCGGTGTTGAAGGAAGCCATGTTGGCGGCGGTCGACTGGTCCATCGCCCGCGCCAGGACCGGGATGCGCGGGTTGAGCATCCGCACGCTCATCGCGACGGCGAGGTTGGCGCGATCATCGTCGGTCAGGGCCAGCACGCCACGACAGTTCGGCGACGTCAGGCCGGCCGCGAGCAGGTTGTCCGGCAGGCGCGCGTCTGCGGCCAGGCCCGGCGCTTCCTGAACCAGGTCCATGAGTTCCAGCGCCTGCACCCGCTCCGGTTCGATTTCCACCACGGTGAAGCGTGTTCCGAAGCGATCCAGGGCCCGGCCGACCAGGCGCCCGGTTTCCCCTAGGCCGCAGATGATATGGAACGGCTCGCTGATACCGCGCGTGCGGCGTCGAAACCTGCCCAACGTCAAGGTCGCCTGCAGGGCGCGGTCGCGGCCCAGTGCGAACAGCGAGGCGACCAGGTAGGTCCAGCCGATGACGGATCCGAAGATGACCAGCGACACCCAGACCCGCTGGGCGTGGGAGAATTCCCTGGGCAGCTCGCCGAAGCCGATCGTGGTGGCGGTGTAGGTCATGAAATAGAGCGCCTGGAAGATTGTCAGGTGCCATTCACGGCCCTGGGCGTCGGTCCCGGGGATCAACACCAGGCCGACGATGCCGGCGGCGAACACGACGATGAGCAGGATGATGGGTGCCCGCAGC
>CAYVOU010000364.1:0-2910 GCA_964453295.1 uncultured Gammaproteobacteria bacterium | reverse complement strand
GAGCGAAATCATGCGCCTGGGCGTGGAGATGGGCGGCCAGCGCGAAACCTTCATGGGCCTGACGGGACTGGGTGACCTGGTGCTGACCTGCACCCAGGATCAATCGCGCAACCGCCGGCTGGGTCTGGGGATCGCCGCTGGTCAAACCCTCGCGGCCGCCACCGCCGCCATCGGTCAGGCGGTGGAAGGGGTGCGTACCGCCGCCGCGGTGGAACAGCTCGCCGTGCAGCACGGGATCGAGATGCCGATTTCCATCCAGGTGGCGCGGTTGCTGCGCGATGAATGCGCGCCGCACGAGGCGGTGCAGGCCCTGCTGGCGCGCGATCTCAAACCGGAGGGTTGATTCACCGCATTTTTCGCCGCTGCGACCGATATAACGGCGTGTTGCGCGCTGCACTGCTACCATTGATAGTCAATGAGGCAGTTATGATGGACCCCGCAACGTACATCAAGCCTGGGCTTGGCGCCGTGTGAGGCAGCGACGCGTCGAGACGACACCGCCTGGTCCGCGGAGGGTCACCCCGCGGCGGGCATCGCATTCGGATTTTCGGTGGACGCCGTCTTGCTGATGCCGTGGTCGCTGCTGCGCGACGCACATGGCTGACAGACTTATACGGAGACGCGTCATCGTGACCGGCATCCACGTGCGGGCGATCGTTAGTCTTCTGGTCGTTCTATTCTCGAGGCAGGTCGCGGCCGTCACCTACGCCAATGCCGCAACCACGTACGCCTGGATCAATCCTGCCTCGCAGACCAACGTCACCTGGTCGTACGACACTCAGTGCACGGCAAGTCCCGGGGCCCCCGTCGACGACGACATTACGGCGCCGATCAACATCGGCTTCACGTTCACCTTTGGAGGGACCGCCTATACCCAGGTCCGGATCATGTCCAATGGCCGTGTTCAGTTCGGCAACAATTATTGCTATTACGGCAGCCAGTCCATCGGACCGCCCCGGACCTATCCTCCGCAGACCACCTTGCCGACGGCCAACCTGACCAACACGATGAAGGTGTACGGCGCCGACTTCGATCCGATTGTCAATGACCCCGGGAGCGGCACCACCTGTCCGACCTCGACCTGCTACGTGCGCTATACGTCCACCCCGATCGGCACGGCGCCCAACCGCCAGTTTGTGGTCACCTTTGCCAACGTGCCGGAATATGGCGCCCACGGAAGCTATTTCAACCTGCAGGTGATCCTCAACGAAGACGGCACCTTCGTATATCAATACGGCCCTTCCAACAATACCTCCGGCGGCGCCGCCCAGATCGGCTGGGAGCTGACCACCGCGGATTACGACGTGCCGTATACCGGTCCAAGACCAAACGGCACCGCCATACGGTTCTATATTCCCGCCGCGCTCGCGAGCTATCGCCTCGATGAAGCCACTTGGTCGGGCGTCGGCTCTATCATCGATTTCTCAGGTAACGGCAACAACGCGGGACCACTCGGCGCTGTCGCGCCGACCCCCGCCGGCAAGGTTTGCGGCGGGGCGGACATTCCGAGAAACACGAGCCGTGCAACCATGGACGCGGTGGCAACTCCGCTCAACGTCTCCACCAATATAGGCGGCAGCGGCACCGTGACCTTCTGGTATTACAACAACAGGGCCTGGAACGCGGGTGGCGGTCGTTCCAGAAACCGGACGCTGCTGGATGCCACGTCTCCGGGCGTCGGGCATTCGGATCCCCGCGACTTCTGGCTGGTGCTACTGCGGACCGGCGGCTTGCAATTCGAGGTGGCAGATTCGGGAGGCGGGTCCCACTCGACGACTACGTCGAACGAAACCTTCAGCGCCGACACCTGGACCCACATCGGCATCACCTGGAACCTCGCCGCCGGCCGGATGAGCATCTACGTCAACGGTGCACTGGCAAGCCAGCTCAATGGCGGTGCGATTGCGATGGCGGATTATGCGACTCTCTATCTCGGCGATAACCGCCAGAATGTCGATCTCAATCCCAACGTCGGGAGTTCGGCCGACGGCCGGCTCGACGAGGTCAACATCTACAACTTCGAAGGCGGCGCGCCGCTGATTGCACGCGACATGAACGCCACGCACGCTTGCACGCAAATCGATCACTTCAACATCGCCGTATCCGGCGCGGCCAGCACCTGTGCCGCGAGCAACGTGACCGTCTCGGCGATAGACGCCGCCAACGCCGTGCTGCCGAGCTATGCCGGGACGGTGAATATCTCGACCTCCGTAAACCATGGCAACTGGGCGAAAGTGACGGCGACCGGCACGCTCACCCAAGGCACGCCGGACAGTGGCGCGGCGACCTATGGGTTTACCGGCGCCGGTGCGGGCGCCGACAACGGCGTGGTGACGCTGTCGCTTGCGAATGCGCATGCCGATGACCTGACTATTACGGTGGTCGACCCGTCGATCCCATCGACATCTCGAACCTCGGCGGTGCTGGGCTTTCGCGATAATGCCTTTGTTATCACCCCGGACCCCATCACCGTCGCCGGAAAGCCGCAGTCCATGAGCGTCGCGATGTGGCAGAAGGATCCCACCACCGGCAACTGCCAGGTCGCGAGCGGCTATACCGGATCCAAGGGGCTGGACGCCTGGCTGAGCCGCGATCCCTCCGATCCGGGCGGTATTGCGCCCACGATCAATGCGGTCAGTCTGCCGAACAGCCCCACGGGCGGGCAGGGCATCGACAATCTTTCGCTGAGTTTCAACGCGGGGACCGCGGGGTTCAGCATGCTGACGACCGATGTCGGCAAATACACGCTGAACCTGCGTGACGACAGCCGGAGCTTTGCCAAGGCCGTCGACATTACCGGCAGCACGGCGGTGCTGACGGTCAGGCCCTGGCTATGCTTGACCGTGCCGGGGAATCCCGGCGGCAGCAATCCGACCGACGCGTGTGGCATGCAATTCGAAGGCGATGCGC
>CAYVOU010000363.1:1749-2920 GCA_964453295.1 uncultured Gammaproteobacteria bacterium | reverse complement strand
GGTCGTGGCCGGCGTGCTGGGCGCGCTGGCCCTGACCAACATCGGCCCCGATCTGGTTTTTGTCGCGGCCTTGACTGTGTTGCTGTCATTGGGCGTATTTCACGCGCCCCAGGACGCTTTCGCCGGTTTCTCCAACGAAGGTCTGCTGACGGTGGCGGTGCTGTTCGTCGTGGCCGCCGGCCTGCGGGAGACCGGCGCGATGACGCTGTTGACCAGCCGCGTCCTGGGCCGGCCGCAATCCGATACCGGCGCCCAGACACGCATGGTGCTGCCGACGGCGTTGATGAGCGCCTTCATGAACAACACGCCGCTGGTGGCGATGATGCTGCCGGTGGTCCAGGACTGGAGCCGCAGGCTCAACATCTCGCCCTCGAAGGTGATGATGCCGCTGAGTTTCGCCAGCATACTCGGCGGAACCTGCACGCTGATCGGTACCAGCACGAACCTTGTGGTTTACGGACTGTTGCTGGCGGCGACCGGCGAGAAGCTGGGCCTGTTCGAGATTGCCTGGGTCGGCGTGCCCTGCGCGATCGCCGGCATAGTTTACATGCTGGTCGCCAGCCGCTGGCTGCTGCCGGCGCGCAAACCGCCTATCAGCCTGGAGGCGGATCCCCGCGAATACACCACCGAGATGTCGATCGAACCGGAAGGGCCGCTGGTCGGTCGGACGGTCGAGGAGGCGGGCCTGCGCCGGCTGACCGGGATCTATCTGATGGAGATCGACCGTCGCGGCGAGATCCTGCCTATCATCGGTCCCGAGCAACGCCTTGAGGCGCATGACCAGCTTGTTTTCGTCGGGGTGGTGGAGTCCGTGCTGGACTTGCAGCGGATGCGCGGACTGCGGCCGGCCACCGATCAGGTTTTCAAGCTCGAGGCGGCCCGGACCCACCGCAATCTGATTGAGGCGGTGGTGTCCAACAGCTGCCCGCTGCTCGGCCAGACGATACGCGATGGTCGTTTCCGCAACGTGTACAACGCCGTCGTCATCGCCGTGGCGCGCAATGGCGAGCGGATCCGCAAAAAAATCGGCGACATCGTACTGGAGCCGGGGGATACGCTGCTGCTTGAGGCTTCGCCGTCATTCGTCGATCAACATCGGAATTCACGCGACTTTTTCCTGGTCAGCCGTATCGACGGTGCCGTGCCGCCGCGCCACGAGCGGGCCGGTGTC
>CAYVOU010000363.1:0-1739 GCA_964453295.1 uncultured Gammaproteobacteria bacterium | reverse complement strand
ATTGGTGATCGCCGCCGGAACCGGTGTGCTCAGCATGCTGAATGCGGCGTTGATTGCTGCCGGCCTGATGATTCTGACCCGTTGCATCAGTGGGCCGTTGGCACGCCGGGCGGTGGATTGGCAGGTTCTGATCATCATCGGTGCGGCGCTCGGGATCGGAAAGGCCATGGAGCAGAGTGGCGCCGCGGAGTTCATTGCCACGCACTTCCTTGCGGTGGCGGGCCTGCGGCCCTGGCCGGCTCTGGTGGTCGTTTACGGCCTGACCATGGTGTTTACCGAACTCCTGACCAACAACGCCGCAGCGGCGCTGATGTTCCCGATAGCGATGTCCACGGCTCATACGCTGGGGGTACCGCACCTGCCGTTCGTGGTCGCGGTAATGATCGCGGCATCCTGCGGTTTTGCGACGCCGATCGGCTACCAGACCAATCTCATGGTGTATGGTCCGGGTGGTTACCATTTCCGCGATTTTCTTCGGTTCGGAGGTGGTCTGGATCTGGTCGTCTGGGCGGTCGCGGTGTCGGTAATCCCTGTCGTCTGGCCGTTGACGCCGGGCGGTTGAACCGCGTCCGGGTCTTACCGGCGCACTGACGTATTCGCGTAAAGTACCTGGTGGATCGTGGGAAAATTAGAGAATTACGGAATTGAAGCCGGTGACCTCGTGGTCCGGCACGCTGAGACTGCAATGAAATGGGAGCGCACGGCAGCTTGGCGTGGTGCTCTACAGCGCGTATTTATCAACACTTATCACATCCTTGTAACAAATTTCTTGCATAGTGATCTGCTGCGGCGCAGCATTCAGCGGGCTCGTAAGCGGGGCCCCAGGTTCGAGCCGGGGCGGGAGCGAATGAGCCTCTACCGTGGGAGCCACGGCAGGATAAAAGGGATGCGGACCGCAAGGGGGCAAAGGTTCGGATCTCCGACCGGGCGCCGACTAACGGCCGGGCAGGGAAGCGGACGCATTCTGGGCACCGGTCGGCTCGTCAGGACAGACATGGATCAGATGGCTGCCACGGTAAGGTAGCCATATCAGGAGATTGCTTGGAACCCCTTTTGGCAATAGTGATTGCGACCGCGGTCAGCGTGGCGGTCATCCCGGTGGCGTGGCGTTTTGCGCCTGCCATCGGCCTGCTCGACAAGCCCGATCCGCGCAAGGTCCATACCATCCCCGTGCCGCGGGTGGGCGGTTGGGGGATTGCGCTCGGCGCACTGCTGCCTATCGCGGCGCTGCTGCCGCTGGATCCGCTGATGCAGTCCTACCTGTTCGGTGCGCTGGTGCTGTTCGCCTTCGGACTTTGGGACGACGCGCGGAACATCGGCCATTACAAGAAGTTTTTTGGCCAGTTCATCGCCGTGTCGGGAATGGTGTTCTATGGCCACCTGACCATCGAACGGCCGCCTTTTTTCGACTACCAGTCCGTGCCGCAGGGTTTCGCCATCGGGCTAACCTATTTTGCGATGGTCGGCATGATCAACGCCATCAACCACTCCGACGGCCTGGACGGCCTGGCAGGCGGCGAGTCGCTGTTGTCCCTGATCGTGATCGCTTTTCTTGCCTCCATGGCCGACGGGACGGCAGCGGTGATCATCTGCGCGGCCACCATCGGCGGCATTCTGGGCTTCCTGCGCTATAACACGCATCCTGCGAAGGTGTTCATGGGTGACACCGGCAGCCAGTTTCTCGGCTTCACCCTGGGTTTTCTGGCCATCCTCCTGACCCAGCACATTCATACCGCCCT
>CAYVOU010000362.1:716-2932 GCA_964453295.1 uncultured Gammaproteobacteria bacterium | reverse complement strand
CCCGGAACACCTGGGTGAAGAACAGCTCGACGCCGGCCACGGCCAGCTTCTCCAGGTCCACGCCGGCTTCCGCCAGCGCTTCGACGTCGTCAACCCGTATGCCGGAGATCCTCTCCATCACCATGACGTTGCGGCGGGTCAGTTCCCAGTTGACTTCCGGGACATAAATCTCCTCCGACCCCGCGAAGTTGCGGCGAAGCTGCGATGCATTCGCCGCCTCGCGCAGCAGGTCCAGCTCGTCGAGCAGAGTTTTCTCGAATTCCGCGACCACGCCGGTCGGCTTGAGGCGCCGGCCGTGCGCCCAATAGCGCTCGACGGCCTGGGCGACGATGTACATGAGACCGATGTCGCTCTGGATAGCACTTCGTATCCCCGGCCGCACGACCTTGACGATGACTTCGCGGCCGTCCTTCAGGCGCGCGGCGTGCACCTGGGCGATGGATGCGGACGCCAGCGGTTCCTCGCTGAATTCCGCGAACACTTCCTCCAGCTTGTGACCGTAGGCCTTCTCCACGATGATGCGCGACTGTGCGCCCGGAAAAGGCGGCACCCGGTCCTGCAGCTTGGAAAGCTCGTCAGCAATGTCGTCCGGCAGCAGATCTCGGCGCGTCGAAAGGATCTGACCGAACTTGACGAAGATGGGGCCGAGGTCTTCCAGCACGTTGCGGATGCGCACCGCCGTCGGCGCGTGCTTGGGCCGGAACCAGTTCCACGGCAGCAGGTACAGAATGAAGCGAAAGGATTTGAACAGCGGCGTGCCGAGAATGATTTCATCGACACCGTGGCGGATCAGGGTCCGCTGGATCGCAAACAGCCTGAAGAACTGGCCAGGCGTGATCATCGGCCGGGCGATCCGGCGGCGGCCTGCCGCAGACGGCGGATGCGTTCGGCGAGGCGGTCGGCGTCGTCGCGCAGCCTGTCGATATCCGCATTGAACCCGTCGACCTGATCGCGTTCGGGGACCAGTTCCGCCTCGTAGCGCGCGTATTCGGAAACGTTCATGCGGAACGTGCCGGCGGTCCGGCGCAGCCATTTGCCACCGGCGTTCGCGGCCCGGCCAAGCCGGTGCGCCGCCGTGTCGCCGACCAGCCGCGACAGCATCTCATCCCAGTCGATGTCCACCCTCCCCAGCAGGTTCTGCACCTGCTGCGCGGCCGCCAGGTCACCGCTTATCTCAATCTGGCCCGCGGCCACCGGCCGCTTGCTGACGCGGCTGCGCAGCAGGCCGAGAAAATCCATCACCGTGCCGCGTATCCGGACCTGCACCGCGCCGTCGTGGTCGAACACGAAACGCAGACCGTGGGTATCGGGTTGCAGGTAAAGGCTGCGGTCCACACCCATGACGTCGATGGCGATCACCATGCCCTGCATGCGGGCCAGTGACTCGCGGGTTTCCGGGTCGAATTCCAGCAGGCGCCGTACGCTGCCTTCCAGCAGCGGCAGCAGCTGTTCGCTCACCCGCAACAGTTGATCCGAATTGAGCATCACAGTTTGTATCCGCGATGGACGGCGGCGATGCCGCCGGAAAGGTTATTCCAGGTCACGCGTTCCAGTCCCGCCTCGCGCATCATGCCGGCCAGGGTCTCCTGGTCGGGATGGCGCCGTATCGATTCGACCAGGTACTGATAGCTGTCGCGGTCGCGCGCCACCCATTCGCCCAGGCGGGGCAGGACCGTAAAGGAATAGCGATCGTAAACCCGCTGCATCAGCGGCAGAACCAGCTTGGAGAATTCCAGCACGACCACGCAGCCGCCGGGCCGGACCACGCGCTGCATGCTTTGCAGGGCCTGCTCCTTGCGGGTGACGTTGCGCAGGCCGAAGGCGATCGTGGCAACGTCGAAACTGTTGTCGGCAAACGGCAGCGACTCGGCGTCCGCCCGCACGAATTCGATGTTGTGCACATAGCCCCGATCCAGCAGGCGATCCCGGCCGACTTCCAGCATTGCGTCGTTGATGTCGGTGCAGACGACGCTGCCGCCGCTGCCAACCCGGCGCGCCAGGCGCGCGCTCAGATCGCCGGTGCCGCCGGCCACGTCGACGACGTGTTGGCCGGCACGCACGCCGCTGATGCCCACCGCGAACTGTTTCCACAGTCGGTGCACGCCCAGCGACATAAGATCGTTCATCAGGTCGTAGCGGCTCGCCACCGACGCGAAGACACGGCCGACCATGCGCGCCTTGTCACCGGCCTTCACCTCCCTGTAGCCGAAATGCGT
>CAYVOU010000362.1:0-706 GCA_964453295.1 uncultured Gammaproteobacteria bacterium | reverse complement strand
CTGCGATGAAGAAATTCGCGATTATTGGAATTCTTGCGGTCGTCGTCCTTGTCGTTCCGGTGCGTGGTGTCGTCGCTCATGACTCGGACCGCGCGTGATAATGGTGGCCGGCGGCCTTGACCGCCTCCAGGTATTCCTGCCAGAGCGCGTCGTAGTGGCTGGCGAGCTCGTAGAGGTAGTCCCAGGAATACAGGCCGGTGTTGTGTCCGTCGTCGAAACTCAGCTTGACGGCGTAATGGCCCACAGGCTCGATCTCGCTGATATTGACGTCCTGCTTGTCCAGTTGCAGCACGCCCTGTCCCGGACCATGGCCGCGGACCTCCGCCGATGGTGAGTAGACCCGCAGGTACTCGCAGGGCAGGCGGAATACGGTGCCGTCCTCATAGTGCAGTTCGAGCGCATGCGATTGCCGGTGCAGCTTGATTTCAGTCGGGACGGGCATGGACGCCTCTTCTAAAGAATGTACTTGGCGAGGTCTTCGTCCTGCGCCAGCTCGCCCAGGTGCGCGTCGACATAAGCGGCGTCGACGCTGAAACTGCGGCTGCCTTCGGACGGCGCCTCGAAGGAAATCGTTTCGAGCAGTCGCTCCATCACCGTGTGCAGGCGGCGCGCGCCGATGTTTTCCGCGTGCTCGTTGACCTGGCAGGCGACCTCGGCGATGCGGCCGATGCCGTCGGGCGTGAACGCGAGTTCGACACCCTCGGTC
>CAYVOU010000361.1:0-2950 GCA_964453295.1 uncultured Gammaproteobacteria bacterium | reverse complement strand
GCGATGCCCGCCATCGCTTCGATGCCAATCAGCGGCGCGTCCTCGGCGTCGAAGGTCTCACCCTGGGCCCACTCGAAGGCGGCGAGCTCTGCCAGCACCGGCCGGTCCTTGTACGGCGCCTGGCCGGCAAGGAATCGCGCGAGCGACTTGCCGAACCAGCGCAGCGAAGGATGGCGCGAGGGATGCCGGTCGATATAGGCGTGACCCATTGCGGTGAAGGCCTCGTCGCCGAGCAGGGCCTGCAGCGCGGGATAATCGTTACCCAGGGCTTCAATCAGGCGCAGCCTGTAAGCCTGGTGATATATACCGGTGCGTTCCGCCGCCGAGGCCGCCTTTGTGGAGACCACGGCGTCGACGAAAGCGGGTTCGCCATGCAGCACGTGTTGCTGGAAGGCGTCCTGCAGGTCGGCAAGTTTTTTCATGCGGCGCGCTCGCGCAGGATGGGTGCCGCCAGCTTGCGGGCATGGTCCAGCTCGGCCAGCAGCTCGGCCAGGGGCGGAATGTGATCGTCGCGCTCGATCATCGTGGAGACGGGGCCGAAGCGGCGCACGGCGTGCTCGTAGAGCCGCCATACGGGGTCGACGATCGGGTGATCGTGCGTATCAATGATCACGTTGCCTTTGTGAGTGTGGCCGGCAAGGTGAAACTGGCAGACGCGATCGGCGGGCACGCCGTCGATGAAGGCCAGCGGGTCGAAGCCATGGTTGAAGCTGCTGACGTAGATGTTGTTGACGTCGAGCAGGATCAAACAGTCGGCACGCTCGGCGATGGCGCTTAGGAATTCCCACTCGGTCAGGGTGGATGCCCGGTAGCTCAGGTAGCTCGATACGTTTTCAATCAGGATGCGGCGCTTCAGGAAATCCTGCACCCGGGCGATCCGGTCTGCGACGTGGCTTACGGTCTCTTCGTTATAGGGCAGGGGCAGCAGATCGTGCAGGTTGGTGCCGTGCACGCCGGTCCAGCACAGGTGATCGGAGATCCAGGCCGGCTGCACCCGATCCGCCAGGGCCTTCAGATCGCGAAGATAGTCGCGGTTCAGCGGATCGGTGCCGCCGATCGACAGCGACACGCCGTGCATGACCAGGGGATAGTGCTCACGTATGTGATCGAGGTAGTGCAGCGGCTGGCCGCCGTCGACCATGTAGTTCTCGCTTAATATCTCGAACCAGTCCACGGCCGGCCATTCATTGACGATCGTCTCGTAATGGTCGGTCCGCAGCCCCAGGCCGTATCCGAGCGGGGAGGGTCTCAGCTTGCGGTCGGTGTCAATCATGATGTCCGGTGACCCTGGAGGGTGGCGGGCTGTGCGGGCAGGATAGAACAATCATAGGGTGATTTCCGCTGTTCGTGGCTTGCAAGGTTGAGTCGCGCGGCGGGACTTTTTGTTACAGACGCCAGGACGCGCCACCGGTTCGGCGCCCTGGGCGGCGCGATGCCGTCACTTGCGGGCGTATCTCCCGTGGTTCCCGCCATCCCAGTACAATACGCCGCATGAATGCGCCCGATACCCCGGATATCCCAGATACCCAAATCCACGCGGTGCAATGGCGGGCCGGCGCCCTGGTCCTGCTCGACCAGCGCCGGTTGCCGGGCCGCGAGGAATATCTTTCCTTTGAGACGGCGGCCGCGGCGGCGCAAGCCATCACCGACATGGTGGTGCGGGGGGCGCCGGCAATCGGCGTCGCCGCTGCCTACGCCGTGGTGCTGGCGGCGCGGTCGGCCTATGCGTCCGCAGGGGATGCGTGGCGCGATGCCATCGCCGGCGATCTGGCGAGGCTCGAGGCCGCGCGGCCCACGGCCATGGGCGTGCGCTGGGCGGTGGCACGGATGCGCCGGCGGTTTGCCGCGGCCGCCAGTGACCCCGAAGCGCCGCTGCTGGCGGAAGCCCGCGCGATCCACGACGAGGACATCGCCGCCAACCGCCGGATGGGCGAGTTGGGTGCGGCTTACCTGCCGGCGCAGTCACGGGTGCTGACCCACTGCAATGCCGGCGCCCTGGCCACCGGCGGCTACGGCACTGCCCTGGGCGTGATCCGCACGGCTTTCCGGGCCGGACGTTTGAAATCGGTCTATGCGGACGAGACCCGCCCATGGTTGCAGGGCGCCCGGCTGACCGCCTGGGAACTGCAGCGCGACGGCATTCCGGTGACGCTGATCGCCGACAGCGCCGCCGCCTGGCTGATGGCGAGCGAGGGACTGGACTGGGTCATTGTCGGCGCCGACCGCATCGCGGCCAACGGCGACGTCGCCAACAAGATCGGTACCTACCAGCTGGCGCTGGCGGCAAAGGCACACGGCGTGAAATTCATGGTGGCCGCTCCCGTGTCGACCTTCGATGCGGGCATCGCCAGCGGGCGCGACATTCCGGTGGAGGCAAGGCAGCCCGATGAGGTGCTGCACGCCGGCGGGACCCGGGTGGCGCCGGCGCAGGCCAGTGCCTGGAACCCGGTGTTCGACGTGACGCCGGCGGCGCTCATTGACGTCATCGTCACTGAAAAAGGCGCTATCGAGCGTCCCGACCGCGACCGCGTTCTCGCCCTGCTGCAGGCTTGAAAAGCCCCCACATTTCAGTGCCGTAAACGCCCCCGTCATGGTAGAATTCAACGCTTGATTGTGCTGTCCGCCCGGGTGCCCCGGTTACCCGCCGCCAGTCGCAACAAAACCTATAAAAAACAAACCCTTGATTAAGATTGCCCGCCACCGTGCCGGCCTCTGAGACATAAGTCGGAAAAAATTCTCGATGGCAGAGTTCGCCAAGCAACTCCTCCCGGTCAATATCGAAGACGAAATGCGGCAGTCCTACATGGATTACGCCATGAGCGTAATCGTGGGACGCGCCCTGCCTGACGTGCGCGACGGCCTCAAGCCGGTGCACAGGCGCGTGCTGTTCGCCATGCACGAGTCCAACAACGTCTGGAACCGTCCCTACGTCAAATGCGCCCGCGTCGTC
>CAYVOU010000360.1:0-2961 GCA_964453295.1 uncultured Gammaproteobacteria bacterium | reverse complement strand
GTTCTGCGTCGTCTGCGGCGCGCTCCCTGAGGCTGGAGCGCTCGGCGATCTCCTCGAGCTCGGATCCGCCCCACTCTTCCGGAATGGGCTTGCCTTCCACCAGGGCGCGAACCACGACTCGGTGAGTGACGAGGTCGGGGTATCGCCGGATGGGAGAGGTGAAGTGCGCATAGTTGGGTGCGGCGAGGCCGAAATGGCCGTGGTTGTCGGGACTGTAGACCGCGAGTTTCAGGCTGCGCAGCAGTACCGTCTGGATCAGCGGCAGATCCTCGCGCCCCTTCGCCGACTCCAGCGTTTTGGCCAGGTCTTTGGCGGTCGGCTTCTCGCCGCCGCCCAGCGACAGGCCTAGCTCGGCGAGAAAAGTGCGCAGGTCTTCGAGCTTTTCCGCCGCCGGTGGCGCGTGGACACGGAACACCGCGGCAATGCCGGCTTCGAGGAGGAACTCCGCGGCGGCAATGTTGGCGGCGATCATGCATTCCTCGATCAGCTTGTGGGCCTCGTTGCGTATCAGCGGCACGATGCGCTCGATCTTGCGGTCGGGACCGTAGATGATCTGCGTTTCACTGGTGTCGAAGTCGATCGCGCCGCGCTTGTCGCGCTGGTTTCGCAGCAACTCGTACAGCGCGTACAGATCTTCCAGGTGCGGCACCAGAGCCTCGCGACGGCGGCGCGCCCCGGCATCGCCATCGACCAGGATTGCGGCGGCCTCCGTGTAGGTCAGGCGCGCGTGCGAACGCATCACCGCATCATGGAAAGCGAAGGACTTGCGCAGACCGCGCCCGTCAAAGATCAATTCACAGACCAGACAGAGCCGGTCGACGTCCGGATTCAGCGAACAGAGGCCGTTGGACAGCACCTCCGGCAGCATGGGGATGACCTGGTTCGGAAAATACACCGAGGTGCCACGATTGACCGCCTCGATGTCCAGCGGTGATTCCGGCATCACGTAATGCGAGACATCGGCAATCGCGACCAGTAACCGGTAGCCCCGGCCCTGGCGTTCGCAATAGACGGCGTCGTCAAAATCCCTCGCGTCCTCGCCGTCGATGGTGACCAGCGGCAACTGGCGCAGGTCGAGCCGCCCGGCAGCATCCGCCGCCGCGACCTGGTCCGGCAGACCGGCGGTTTCATCCAGCACCGCGTCGGGCCAGACACAGGGCAGGTCGAAACTGCGTACGGCGATGTCCACCTCCATGCCCGGTGCCATGTGCTCGCCCAGGACTTCGGTGATCCGCCCGACCGGCTGGCGGTGCGCATCGGGCTGGGCGGTCAGTTCGGCAATGACAATCTGGCCGTGGTGGGCGCCGCCGGCACAATCCGCGGGCACCAGCACATCCTGATGGATGCGCCGATTGTCAGGAGAGACATAGCCGATGCCGTTGGCTTCGACGAAATACCGCCCGACCACGCGCCGGTTGGCACGCTCCAGGACTTCGACCAGCGCGCCTTCCTGCCGGCCCCGATGGTCCTTTCCGCTGACCCGGACCAGGGCGCGGTCGCCGTGCAGCAGGGACCGCATTTCGCGCGTGGACAGGAACAAGTCGTCGCCGCCCTCGTCCGGTGTCAGGAAGCCGAAGCCGTCGGGGTGCGCTATCACCCGCCCCGGGATCAGGTCCATCTTGGTGACCAGTCCATAGCCGCCGCGCCGGTTGCGGATAATCTGGCCGTCGCGCTCCATGGCCTGCAACCGGCGGCGCAGCGCCTCAAGGTCCTCTTCGTCCTTGAGGTCGAGGCCGCGGGCGACCTGGTCGCCGTTGCGCGGCACCCCCGCGTCGCGCAAAAACGCCAGGATGAATTCGCGGCTGGGGATGGGGCGCGCGTAGCGGGCAGCCTCGCGCTCGGCCTGGGGATCGTTGCTAAATTTGCGTTTGGTTTTGCGGCTCATTGACAAGGTGATTTCGGCTCGTTAAATTGCCGGTCCGCGCCGAGATGGCGGAATTGGCAGACGCGCTAGTTTCAGGTACTAGTGGGGGTAACCCCGTGGAGGTTCAAGTCCTCTTCTCGGCACCATTGTTTTTCCTTCGTAATATGGCCTGCGGACGGCTGCTGCACGCCGCCGCTCGCCTGCCACGCACCGCATCCAATTTCCATCGCGACACATTCCGCGTGACGCCGTAGTCACGACCGGCACCCCCATTCACGCGCTTGCGGGCACGACGCCCGCGGCCTCAGAGATCGAAAGGATTGCGGAGAATGATCGTGTCGGCGCGATCCGCCCCGGTGGAAATGATGTCCACCGGCGTTTCCACGACCTCCGCAATCCGCTCCAGGTAGGCCCGCGCATTGGCCGGCAGGTCCTCGTAACGACGAACACCCAGGGTCGACTCCTTCCATCCCGGCATTTCCTGGTAGACGGGCTCGCAGCCTGCCAGCGCCTCGGCATTGGAAGGCAGGGTGTCGATGACCGTGCCGTCACTGCGATAGCCCGTGCAGATACGAATGGTATCGAGGCCGTCCAGCACGTCGAGCTTGGTGATGCAAAGCCCGGTGAGGCTGTTGATCTGGCGCGAACGCCGCAGCGCGACTGCGTCGAACCAGCCGCAACGCCGACGGCGGCCGGTAGTGGCGCCGAATTCGTTGCCGCGCTTGGAGAGGTACTCGCCGACGTCATCCGTCAGCTCGGTGGGAAACGGTCCGCCGCCCACGCGGGTAGTATAGGCCTTGGTGATCCCGAGCACATAATCGATGCAGCGCGGCCCCATACCGCTGCCGGTGGCGGCGTATCCGGCGGTAGTGTTCGACGAAGTCACGTAGGGATAGGTGCCGTGATCGATATCCAGCAGTGTCCCCTGCGCGCCTTCGAACAAAAGGTTCTCGCCGCGCGCCTGACGGGCGGCAATGCGCGCCGGTACGTCGGTGATGAGCGGGATGAGGCGCTCGGCACAGGTGTAGGTCTCGTCGAGGATCGCCTGAAAATCCAGCGGCGCCAGCTTGTGGTAATGGGTCAGCACGAAATTGTAG
>CAYVOU010000359.1:0-2963 GCA_964453295.1 uncultured Gammaproteobacteria bacterium | reverse complement strand
GGTAATAGCTGAAGCCGCTCGCGGCCAGGCCGCTGACCAGCACCGCTGAGATCAGCGCGATCAGCAGTCGCGACCGTAACGACATCAGTGCTCCCGCTTCAGCGTGTAGCCGACGCCGCGAACTGTTTGTATGACGTTCTCGCCGAGCTTCTTGCGCAGGTTGTGAATATGGACCTCCACCGCGTTGCTGGCCACCTCCTCTCCCCAACCGTACAGGCGGTCCTCGAGCTGGGTGCGCGACAACACCGCCCCTGGGCGCTCGATTAGAGCCTCCAGCAGGGCAAATTCGCGGCCGGACACCACGACCGCTTCGCCGGCGCAATGCACCTCGCGCGTGGCCGGATTGAGTTCAAGCGTGCCGCAGGTCAGCAGCGTATCGGCCTGGCCGTGATGGCGTCGGAAGACGGCGCGAATGCGCGCGGTCAGTTCATCCAGGTCGAAAGGCTTGATCAGGTAATCGTCCGCGCCCGTGTCCAGGCCACGGATGCGGTCATTGAGGCCGTCACGGGCCGTCACGATGATAACCGGCACGCGATTGCCCTTGTGACGAAGTCCTGCCAGCACCGACATCCCCTCCTTGCCCGGCAGGCCCAGGTCCAGCACGACCATGCCGTAGGGTTCGCTCGCGATGGCCGCCTCAGCCGAACGGCCGTCCCGGACCCAGTCGACCGTATAGGCGTCCTGCTGCAGCCCCTTGGTGAGGGCGCTGCCTATCATCTCGTCATCTTCAACCAGTAGTAAGCGCATGAGTGTTCGCCAGTTTTTCCACGATACCTCTAAGAACGCGCGGGCTCCGGGAAAGTTCTTCACGCCGGATCGCACCGCGGGCGCACGCGCCGTGCCTTCGACGCGGACGGCCCGCCGATCCGGGCCCTTGCGGCGGATCGCCGGTGCGTCCCGGATAAACCCGGCGTTGCGGCCTGTTCAGCGCGATTCTCGACGGGCTATCTTAACTCCCGCTTAAGGCTGCGGCCCGCCGCCATTCTACGCGGCGCCTGCGCGCCCCATGCCGGCGCGCTTGAGCTCGCGGGAAGCACCGGGGATAATCCGCGCTTTTGGCGTTCCAACTATTCGCAAGGGGCTTCGATGGCGCAGTACGTGTACACCATGAACGGCGTGAGCAAGGTCATTCCGCCGAAACGTTTCATTCTCCGCGACATTTCACTTTGTTTTTTTCCGGGCGCCAAGATCGGCGTCCTCGGTCTGAACGGATCCGGCAAATCGACCCTGCTGCGTATCATGGCCGGTATCGACAAGGATCACGACGGTGAGGCGATCCCGATGCCGAATCTCAAGATCGGCCTGCTGCCGCAGGAGCCACAGCTGGACCCGGCCAAGGACGTGCGCGGCAACGTCATGGATGGACTGGGCGACGTGGTCAACGCCCAAGCGGATCTCGACAAGATTTACGCGGCTTACGCCGAGCCGGACGCCGACTTCGAAAAACTTGCCGCCGAACAGGCGCGGCTGGAAGCCATCCTGCAGGCCGGCGACGGCCACAACCTCGATCACAAGCTGGAGATTGCCGCCGACGCCCTGCGCCTGCCGCCGTGGGACGCCGACGTCACCAAGATCTCGGGCGGCGAGCGCCGCCGAGTGGCCTTGTGCCGGCTGCTGCTGTCCGAACCGGATATGCTGCTGCTGGACGAGCCGACCAATCACCTGGATGCACTGTCGATCGCCTGGCTGGAAAAGTTTCTGGAACGCTACGCCGGCACCGTCATCGCCGTCACCCACGATCGCTATTTCCTCGACAACGTCGCCGGCTGGATCCTGGAACTGGATCGCGGCCATGGCATTCCCTGGCAGGGCAACTACTCGTCCTGGCTGGAACAGAAGGAGAAGCGCCTGGAGCAGGAAGAGAAGCAGGAGCAGTCCCGCATCAAGGCCATGAAGGCCGAGCTGGAATGGGTGCGCACCAATCCCAAAGGCCGTCACGCCAAGAGCAAGGCGCGCCTCGCCCGTTTCGACGAACTTTCCTCGACCGACTTCCAGAAACGCAACGAGACCAACGAGATCTACATTCCGCCCGGTCCCCGCCTCGGCGACCTGGTCATCGAGGCCACCAACCTGCGCAAGAGTTTCGGCGATCGCCTGTTGTTCGACGGCCTGAGCTTCAACCTGCCGCCTGGCGGCATCGTCGGCATCATCGGTCCCAATGGCGCCGGCAAGACCACGCTGTTCCGCATGCTGGTCGGCCAGGAGAAGCCGGACACCGGCGAGATACGCATCGGCGAGAGCGTGCAGGTGGCCTATGTGGATCAGTCACGCGACGAACTCGACGCGAAAAAGACCGTCTGGGAGGAACTCTCCGACGGCCAGGACATCATCCGCGTCGGCAGTTACGAAACGCCCTCTCGCGGTTACGTCGCCCGCTTCAACTTCAAGGGCACGGACCAGCAGAAGCTGATAGGCGGACTCTCGGGCGGCGAACGCAACCGCGTCCACCTGGCCAAGCTTCTCAAGTCCGGCGGCAACCTGCTGCTGCTCGACGAGCCGACCAACGACCTGGACGTCGAAACCCTGCGCGCCCTCGAGCAGGCGCTGCTCGATTTCCCCGGCTGTGCCGTGGTGATCTCCCACGACCGCTGGTTCCTCGATCGCATCGCCACCCATATCCTCGCCTTCGAGGGCGAATCGGAGGTGGTATGGTTCGAGGGCAACTACGCCGAATACGTCGAGGATCTGCGCCGGCGCCGCGGCGACGACGCCGACAACCCGCACCGGCTCCACTATCGCCCGCTCAAGACCTGAACGCCGGCGCCAACGAATACGGCGCCGGCCGGCCTGATGCGGTATGCTGTGCCGACGGTTGCGGGACGCGCGGCAACCCGTTCCGGTCTGCCGCCGGACGCGAGGCATCGGCAAGTCGATGCCCGTCGCGGCGCTTGCCCTGAAACCCACCTAAAGAAACCGCATGCCGCCGCACATGCCGAACTCTGGAATGGTATGAATTCAATGGA
>CAYVOU010000358.1:0-2967 GCA_964453295.1 uncultured Gammaproteobacteria bacterium | reverse complement strand
CTCCCGCCCCCGGGCGGGAGGGGGTTTTTTTGCTCACCGTCATCGTCGCCGGGCGGTTGTGACCCGCTTGAGGCCTGGGGTATCCTTGCGCGCTGATTCCGGCTCACACATTCCCCCGCTCCCAAGGACCTATGGACGAACGCTATCAACCCGCCTCGCTGGAGGCGGCAGTCCAGCAGCGCTGGCAGGAAACCCAGGCCTTTCGTGTCACCGAAGATCCGAAGCGGGAGAAGTTCTACTGCCTGTCGATGTTCCCCTATCCCAGTGGCGCCCTGCACATGGGGCATGTGCGCAATTACACCATCGGGGACGTGATCGCGCGCTTCCAGCGCATGCGCGGGCGCAACGTGCTGCAACCCATGGGCTGGGATGCCTTCGGTCTTCCCGCCGAGAACGCCGCGATCAAGAACAAGGTGCCGCCGGCAAAGTGGACCTATGCCAATATCGACCACATGCGCGATCAGCTCCGGCGCATGGGCTTCGCCTACGACTGGTCGCGCGAACTGGCCACCTGTCGCCCGGAGTATTACCGCTGGGAACAGCTGATGTTCGTGCGCCTCTTTCAGCAGGGCATGGTCTACCGCCGCAACTCGGTGGTGAACTGGGACCCGGTGGACCAGACGGTGCTCGCCAACGAACAGGTGATAGACGGTCGCGGCTGGCGCTCCGGCGCCCTGGTCGAACGGCGGGAAATCCCGCAGTGGTTCCTGCGCATCACCGCTTACGCCCAGGAGCTTCTTGACGAACTGGACCGCATGCCGGGCTGGCCGGATTCGGTCAAGACCATGCAGCGAAACTGGATCGGGCGCTCCGAGGGCCTGGAGATCGACTTCAGTATCGACGGCGAGACGGAGCCGGTACGCGTTTACACCACCCGGCCGGATACGCTGATGGGCGTCACCTACCTCGCCGTCGCTGCCGAGCATCCTCTGGCGCAGAAGGCGGCCGCCGCGGATCCCGGACTGGCGGCATTCCTGGCCGAGTGCGCCCAGGGCGACGTCGCCGAGGCGGCGATGGAAACCATGGAAAAGCGGGGCATGCCCCTGGGGATGGACGCCATCCATCCGGTGAGCGGCGAACGCGTGCCCGTGTGGGCCGCGAACTTCGTGCTCATGGGTTACGGCACCGGCGCGGTCATGGCGGTGCCGGCACACGATCAACGCGACTTCGAATTCGCCACGCGCTACGGGCTGTCGATCAAACAGGTGATCGTGGCGCAGGCGGGGACACCGCCCGCCGAAACGCTGGACGCCGCCTTCACCGAGCACGGCGTGCTGGTCAACTCCGGCGAGTACGACGGCCTGGACTACGCAGGCGCATTCGATGCGCTGGCCGCCCGCTTCGAACAGGCCGGCTGCGGCACCCGCAAGGTCAACTTCCGACTGCGCGACTGGGGCGTGTCGCGCCAGCGCTACTGGGGCTGTCCGATCCCCATGATCCACTGTCCGCAATGCGGCGCCCTGCCGGTGCCGGAGGATCAACTGCCGGTGATTCTTCCGGAAGATGTCGCTTTTGAAGGCGTGCAGTCGCCTATCAAGGCGGATCTCGAATGGCGCAAGTGCCGCTGCCCGCAATGCGGCGCCGATGCCGAACGCGAGACGGACACCTTCGACACCTTCATGGAGTCCAGCTGGTACTACGCCCGCTTCACCGGCGCCGACAATGACAGCGCCATCCTCGACGGGCGGGCGAATTATTGGCTGCCCGTCGATCAATACATCGGCGGCATCGAGCATGCCATCCTGCACCTCCTGTATGCGCGGTTCTACCACAAGCTGCTGCGCGACGCCGGCTTCGTGAAGTGCGACGAACCCTTCACCAACCTGCTCACGCAAGGCATGGTCGTGGCGGAGACCTACTATCGCGAAGAAAGCGACGGCCACCGGACCTGGTTCAATCCCGCCGCGGTCGAGGTCGATCGTGACGCCAAGGGCAAGATCACCGCGGCCCGTTCGACGCAGGACGGCAAGCCGGTGCAGCTCGGCAACATAGAGAAGATGTCGAAGTCCAAGAACAACGGCGTCGATCCGCAAACGCTGATCGACTACTACGGTGCCGACACCGTGCGCCTGTTCGCGATGTTCGCATCGCCGCCCGAACAGTCGCTGGAGTGGTCCGATGCCGGCGTCGAAGGCGCGTTCCGATTCCTCAAACGCCTGTGGAGCTTCGCCTTCGGCAATAACGAAGTGTTCCGGCTCAAGGACATCACCAAGAAAGCTGTGAAGCTTGACGACGCACCCGAAGACATCAAGAAGGCCAGGCACCAGCTACATTCCATCCTGCGCCAGGCCAACTATGATTTTTCGAAGTACCAATTCAATACGGTTGTCTCGGCAGGCATGAAGATCCTGAACCTGCTGGAATCCTTTGTGTCACCGCAAAGAGTGTCGACAACGCCGACGAGCGGAAATGGTCCAATAAATTACGAATCTGCTCTGATGCTGGAGGGCTTCAAAGATATTCTTTTGCCGTTGCTGGCACCGATTACGCCGCATATCTGCGACTATCTCTGGCGCGAACTTGGCTTCGGCGACGACATTCTCGACGCCCCCTGGCCGGAACCGGATGAAGCCGCCCTGCAGCAGGATGAGATCGAACTGGTATTGCAGGTTAACGGCAAGGTCCGCGGCAGCATGCGCGTCGCCAGCGACGCCAGCCGCGAGGCGATCGAGGCCGCGGCGCTGGCGAGCGACACCGCCGGCAAATACCTGGCCGGCAAGCCGCCCAAGAAAGTCGTGGTCGTGCCGGGCAGACTTGTTAACATAGTGGCCGGTTAAACGGGCCGCTTGGCGCCGGGGGGGACAGCCTATGTTTCAGCGGATGTTGGTGGCGGCATTGCTGGCGCTGCTGCTGGCCGGTTGCGGCTTTCATTTGCGCGGTTCCGTCCCGCTGGAATGGCACCTGGGCAAGGTATATATCGCGCCCGGCCCGTCCGTGGCGTCCATCCTCGCCAACGAGTTGCAGCTC
>CAYVOU010000357.1:0-2982 GCA_964453295.1 uncultured Gammaproteobacteria bacterium | reverse complement strand
CCTGCAACGCCGGCGGATCGGCGCGCCCAACACCGCCAAGGCCGCAAGCAACGACGCCGAGGTGACCAAGTTCCGCGATTACTTCGACTACTCGGAGAAGTTCTCCGAGATCCCCTCCCATCGCGCCCTGGCATTGTTTCGCGGCCGCAACGAGGAAGTGCTGCGGCTGTCGCTGAAGCTCGACGAGGAACTCGCCGAACAGCCGCCTTCTCCCGGCACGCCGGAACGCCGCATCGCGATGCGCTTCAATATCGCCGACCAGGGTCGCGCCGCCGACAAATGGCTGCTGGAGACGGTGCGCTGGACCTGGACGGTGAAGCTTTCCATGCATCTCGAACTCGAACTGATGGGGCAGCTACGCGAGCGTGCCGAGGCCGAGGCTATCCGCGTGTTCGCGGCCAACCTCAAGGACCTGCTGCTGGCGGCGCCGGCGGGCCCGCGCGCGACCATGGGTCTGGATCCGGGCCTGCGCACCGGCGTGAAGGTGGCGGTGGTGGATGCGACGGGCAAGCTGCTCGACACTGCCACGATCTATCCACACGAACCGCGCCGCGACTGGGACGGTTCCTTGCACGTGCTGGCCGAACTCGCCAGGAAACACGGCGTGCAACTCATCGCCATCGGCAACGGCACGGCCAGCCGCGAGACCGACAGGCTGGCGACGGATCTCCAGAAGCGCCATCCGGACCTGAAGCTTTCCAAGATCGTCGTCTCCGAGGCCGGGGCCTCGGTTTACTCCGCCAGCGAATTCGCCGCGAAAGAGTTTCCGCAGATCGACGTCAGCCTGCGCGGCGCGGTGTCGATCGCGCGGCGTCTGCAGGATCCGCTGGCGGAACTCGTGAAGATCGAGCCCAAGGCGATCGGCGTCGGCCAGTACCAGCACGATGTCTCGCAGACCCGCTTGGCGAAGTCGCTGGACGCCGTGGTCGAGGATTGCGTCAATGCCGTCGGCGTCGACGTCAACACGGCGAGCGTGCCGCTGCTGACGCGCGTTTCCGGTCTGAACGGCACTCTGGCCGCCAACATCGTCAGCCTGCGCGACGCCAAGGGACCGTTCCGCGACCGCGCCGCTTTGCGCGAAGTGCCGCGCCTGGGCGACAAGACCTTCGAGCAGGCCGCGGGCTTTCTGCGCATCATGCAGGGCGACAATCCGCTCGACGCCTCCAGCGTGCACCCGGAGGCATACCCGGTCGTGGAGCGCATTCTCGACCAGGCGAAGAAATCGGCGCGCGAGTTGATTGGTGACACCGCGACCCTGCGCAATCTGTTGCCGTCGAAGTTCACCGATGAGCGCTTCGGCCTGCCCACCGTGCAGGACATCCTCAAGGAACTGGAGAAACCCGGCCGCGATCCGCGTCCCGAGTTCAAGACCGCGACGTTCAAGGAGGGCGTGGAGGATCTCAAGGATCTCGAGCCAGGCATGGTGCTGGAAGGCGTGGTGACCAACGTCACCAACTTCGGCGCTTTCATCGATGTCGGCGTCCACCAGGACGGACTCGTTCACATCTCGGCCCTGTCTGATCGCTTTGTCAAGGATCCACGCGAAGTGGTGAAGGCCGGTGACGTGGTCCGGGTGAAGATCATAGATGTTGACTTGCAACGCCGCCGCATCGCTCTCAGCATGCGTCTGAACGACGAGGCGGCGCGCGCGCAGGCGAAACGTGAGCCGCGCAAGCAGGAGACGCGCGGCGGCCAACGCAATCCCAAGCCATCGGCACCGCCGAAGGCGGCACAGCCGACGGGCGCCATGGCTGAGGCCCTGGCCCGCGCGCTGAAGCGCTGAGCTGCAATGGCCCTCCACGTGGTGCCGTTCAATGCGTGGGTGTCGAACCCGGCAGTGGAACGATGAAACCCGATATCACGATCTACGGCATACGCAACTGCGACACCATGAAGAAGGCTTTCTCGTGGCTGGACGGCCATGGCGTGGCCTACCGGTTCCACGATTATAAGAAGGACGGCGTGCCCGCCGACCGGCTGAGGCGCTGGATCGCCGAAGCCGGCTGGGAAAAACTCGTCAACACCCGCGGTACCACCTATCGCAAGCTGCCGCCGGCTCGCCAGCAGGGTCTTGACGATGCCAAGGCGCTGGCCCTGTTGCAGGAGCATCCCAGCGCCATCAAGCGCCCGGTGCTGGAAGCGGGCAAGACACTGCTCATCGGTTTCGACGCGACGGCATATTCACGCCTCGCCAGCGACTGATTGCCGGTCGCCGCGGTTCATTGGTCTCCGCGTATTCCTCATCGTCCAAGGTCGTCGCCGTAGCAGCACTGCTGACCGGCGCCGCCGCCATTGCTCTGGCACCGATCTGCGTACGCCTCTCCGACGTGGGACCGATCGTAACCGCCTTCTGGCGCGTGGCGCTGGCGGCGCCCATGCTGTGGCTGGTGATGTTTTCAATTGGAAAGGGAACGGCTCGCGGCGGTAGCGACCGGCGCCCGCCGCTTGCGATCATTGTCGTGGTCGGCCTCTGCTTCGCCGGCGACCTCGCGTTCTGGCACTGGTCGATCCGGCTTACCACGGTGGCCAATGCCACGCTACTTGCCAACCTCGCCTCGGTGTTCGTCACCCTGGTGGCGTGGCTGACCGGGCGTGAGCGCGTCACGGCCGTGTTCGTGTTCGGCATGGTGTTCGCGCTGGCGGGCGCGGCGGTAATGATGGGCGCGAGCCTGTCGATCAGCGGTCGCCAAATCCTCGGCGACGGTCTTGGCGTCATCACCGCGCTGTTCTATGCCGGTTACCTGCTGAACACGAAGGCGCTGCGGACGAAGGGCCACTCGGCGCTGGCAATCATGGCCTGGGGAACGGTGGTCACCGCCATCGCCCTGCTGCCGGTGGCGGTGATCTCAGGCGAGGCGATGCTGCCGCATTCCCTGCACGGCTGGCTGGTGCTGGTCGTGCTGGCGCTGGTGTCGCACGTCGGCGGTCAGGGCTTAATCGCCTACGCATTGGCCCATCTCCCGGCAACCTTTTCCTCCGTCG
>CAYVOU010000356.1:0-3017 GCA_964453295.1 uncultured Gammaproteobacteria bacterium | reverse complement strand
CTCACCCGCCGGGACGGCGACGAGTTCCTGGAGCTCGCGCCAAGAGTGCCGGTCAAACCGGAAGTCGAACGCTTCCCGCTGTCCGCGGCCAACGAAGCACTGGACCGTCTACGCCAGGGCCGGCTGACCGGCGCGGCCGTGCTGGTCATGGACGAAAGCCCCGCCTGATATCCGCCTGCGGACAAGCATGCCCCCGACGAGCACCGCGCCCGCACATCCGCGCAGCGCCGACGCCATCGCCTACTTCTCGCATCGACAACGGGACTTAATCCGCCACCACACAGACACATCGCGCCTAACTTGCGTCGCCGCGAAACGATAAAACCCAGGCCGATCGACCGAAAAACGTATTTTTACAAAAATGTAAAAATGCACCGAAACGCACGCTACCACACACCCCTAAAAATATACATCTTAGTAAGAATCCAAAATAACGAAAAACATGGCACGGAATTTAACACCCAAAAACCCCACAACAAAATAACAATAACATCATGTTTTATATAAAAAAATAAGATACCAAAAAAACAAAAACACCACCTATTAGGCGGCAATTACACCACCAATATCCCCCAAAAAAATCCAACAAACACACAAAACACAATCAGCCAAACCAATCCGCAACTTCGCCACAATTTGCACGACATGCGATTGACAATGTCCGCGCCGAAACTACGCTTCCGCCCATAATCACAATCAATCGCGACACCAGGAGGCGAAATGACAGAGACACGAACCGCACAGGGCGGCATCGAGTTGATCGGCGTGACGAAACGCTTCGTCACCCCGACCGGCGAAGCGATGACGGCTATCCGCGACGTTAATCTGACCGTCGATCCCGGCCACTTCTGCGCCGTGGTCGGACCGACCGGCTGCGGAAAATCCACCACACTGACACTGGCTGCCGGGCTCGAAAACCCGAGTGCAGGCACCGTGCGGGTTTCCGGAAACATCGTCGACGGCATTACCAAAGGCGCCAGCTTCGTGTTCCAGAACGACGCCCTGCTGCCATGGAAGCCCGTTCTGGACAACGTCGCGCTAGGCCCAACTTTCCGCGGCGTCTCCAAAAAGGAGGCCCATGCCGAGGCGCAGGAATGGCTGAAAACGGTGGGGCTGGCCGGATTCGAGAACCACTATCCTCATCAACTGTCCGGCGGCATGCGCAAGCGCGTCAGCCTCGCCGCCGCGCTGATCAACAAACCCTCCATGCTGCTCATGGACGAACCGTTCTCGGCGCTCGACGTACAGACGCGGGCGATCATGTCCAACGAGTTGCTGACGCTGTGGGAGAGGACCAAGCCATCCGTTCTGTTCGTCACGCACGATCTCGAAGAAGCGATCGCGCTGGCGGACCGGGTTGTGGTCATGACCGCAGGACCGGCGACGGTCAAGGCGGTCTACGACATCGACCTGCCGCGCCCCCGCGGCGCGGTGCAGGAAATCCGCTTCGACCCCCGCTTCCTGGAGCTGTACCAGCAGATATGGGAATCGCTGCGCGAAGAGGTCAAGAGAGCCTATTCGCGCACTTCGGTGGCAGGCAACAAGGGAGCGACGGCGGCATGAGCAGCGTTCAGGCTGAAGTAAGCGTAGTGGGTACGGCGGTCACGCCGGAAGGGTCGGACGAGGCATCGATCACCGCCAATGCCCGTAGCCGCATCAAGCGGCGCAAGATCCTGGTGGCCCTCGCGCAGGCAGCCACCCTGGTGGTGGTGCTGGGAAGTTGGCAGATTCTGACCATGCTGAAGATCGTCGATCCGTTCTTCTTCGGTTCGCCGCTTGGCATTGCCATGCGCCTGGGCGACTGGGCCGTACACGGCACGGCATACGGCTCGCTGTGGCTGCAGATATGGATCACCCTCGAAGAGTCGATCCTGGGCTTCATTGTCGGCGTGGTCACAGGCATCGTCGCCGGCGTGTTGCTGGGGGAAATCCCCTTCCTGGCGGACGTGCTGGGGCCGTACATCAAGGTGGTGAACGCGCTGCCGCGCATCGTGCTGGGCTCGATCTTCATCATGTGGCTGGGCCTTGGGCTGTCCTCCAAGGTGCTGCTGGCCGCCGTGCTGGTGTTCTTCGTGGTCTTCTTCAACGCCTTCCAGGGCGTTCGCAGCGTCGACCGCAACCTCATCGCCAACGCCCGCATTCTGGGAGCATCGCGCCTGCAGGTGGTGCGCCACGTGGTCTTCCCCTCGGCGATGACCTGGATCATCGCCAGCCTGCATGTCGCACTCGGCTTTTCGATCATCGGCGCGATCGTCGGCGAATTCCTCGGCGCCCAGAAAGGCCTGGGACTGGTCATCGCCACGGCACAGGACAACTTCGACGCCAACGGCGTGTTCGGCGCGATGCTGGTCATCGGCATTCTGGCGCTCAGCGCCGAGTGGCTGATGGCCATGGTGGAGAAACGACTGCTCGCCTGGCAGCCACCGTCGTCCTCCGGCGGTAACAACGCCGGCTTGTGACCGGTTCGCCAGACGACGCACACATCAACGACAAGACTTCACGAGAGGCCCATTCCGGGTCCACTGGGAGCGGAGGAGTAGACACAATGAGCAGAAGAACCTTGGTAAACAAAATGGCAGCCACCGTGGCCGGCATATCGGTCGCAGCCGCGGGCCTGTGCTTCGCGGGCATCCCCATCGCACAGGCCTCGGCCAGCGAACTGCCGACCGTGACGCTCATGGTCGGCGGTATCGACAAGCAGATCTATCTGCCCTACCAGCTCGCCAAGGGCTTGGGGTTCTACAAGAAATACGGCGTCAATATGGTCCTGAGCACCGAGCATGCCGGCGGCGTGGGCGCCGAGGAAGCCATGGCCTCGGGTGAAGTCGACATGGCCGGCGCATGGTACGTGCACACCATCGACTTCCAGATGCACGGCAAGAAGGTCATCGACATCGTGCAGCTCAGCGGCGCGCCCGGCGAGCGCGAGATGTGCGCGACCGGCTCGGGCGTGAAATCGCCCGCCGACTGGAAGGGCAAGGCGGTCGGCGTCACCGACATCGGCTCCGGCACGGACG
>CAYVOU010000355.1:0-3021 GCA_964453295.1 uncultured Gammaproteobacteria bacterium | reverse complement strand
AGGAGCCTGTCCGAGTAGTTCTACTACTGCGAAAGCGGGAGAGCGGCCCTAGGGCCTAGCGCGGCCATTCGACGTCGCGCCCCTCGAGATCCTTCGGGTGCACGAACTCCTCGCTCGTCGCCTTGCCGCGCACCGAGATCCCCGCATCGTGTACAGACTCGGGATCGCCGGTGATCAGCGGGTGCCATTCCGGCAAGTCGCGCCCCTCGTGCAGCAGCCGGTACGCACAGGTGGACGGCAGGGTCCCGAACACCGCGGGATCCTCCTCTCGCAGGTCCAGGCATTCCGGCACCAGCCGCGTGCGTCGCGCGTAGCTGCGGCAGCGGCACGAGCCGGTGTCCAGCAGCCGGCACGAGACATCGGTATACACCACCCTGTCGGTATCCACGTCCTGGAACTTCAACAGGCAGCAACGGCCGCATCCGTCGCACAGCGACTCCCACTCCAGGTTGCTCATCTCCCGAAGTGACTTCGTTTTCCAAAATGGTGTATACATGGCGATGGCACCGCGGATGGACGTGGGCTTCCGCCGTCCTCTGTTTCAATTCACCGACCGACGAGGCTCGGAATCAGGCTATGGACGCAAATAGTTTACGCGGCCTGCAGGCGCCATTGAAAGACTTGTATCGCCGCGAACCGGCAAACGCGCTCATCACACTGAAGGCGAAAGGCAGGATCGGCAAGGATGTCACCTGCAAGGTGGAGACCGGCCGCGCCATTGCCGAGGCCGGACTGCACCCGGCGACCGGCGGCGACGGGACTACCCTGTGTTCCGGAGACATGCTGCTCGCCGCGCTGGTCGCCTGCGCGGGAGTGACCCTCAACGCCGTGGCCACGGCCCTGGAGATCTGGCTGCGGGATGCCGAGATCGAGGCTGAGGGGGATCTGGACTTCCGGGGCACGCTGGGTGTCAACAAGGAGGTGCCGGTCGGATTCAGGTCGATCCGCCTCAAGTTTCTCCTGGATACCGACGCCGCAGACGAGCGCATCGATCAGCTTCTCAAGCTCACGGAACGCTACTGCGTCGTGTTCCAGACCTTGTCGAACAAGCCCTGGCTATCGACGAGCCGCGAGCGTGTAAACAACTGACCTGCCGCGTCTCGCGCGGCGTCCCGCCATTGTGACCGGGCACTGGCGCGGATTAAAGGCCGGAGCGCTGTCTACGGATTTCGAACCCGGATGGTTGTTCCGAAACCAACGATACATCTCGAAAACAACGGAGGGCTGCAATGTGTGATTTGAACGGCTGCGGCAACAGCATCACTCTGCCGCCAATCAAGGTGAACCCGGAGCAGCGTCGACTGTTCCTCAAGGGCATAGCCAGCCTGCCCCTGGCCACCGTCCTGGCCCACCCCGACCTGGCCGGCGCGGCGGCGGCCTCCCTGTCCACCGTCACCACCGGGCTCGCCAACGGCGAGCGGGTTGCTGCCGCGCTCGCTCTGCCGGCCGCCGACAAGGCGCCGGCGGTCCTGCTGATACATGAATGGTGGGGCTTAAACGACCAGATCAAATCGGTGGCGGCGGAGCTGGCGAAGCTGGGGTACGTGGCGCTGGCGGTGGACCTGTATCACGGCAAAGTGGCGACGACCGCGGCCGAAGCGCAGGCGCTCACCCAGGGCGTGGAAAGCGGGGAAGCGACCGAGACGCTGGCGACGTGGGTCAAGTGGCTGCGCGACAACGGACGGACCGACAGCAAGGTGGCGACCATCGGATGGTGCTTCGGGGGCGGCTGGTCGCTCAATGCCTCCATTGCCGCGCCCGTGGACGCCACGGTGATCTACTACGGCTCGGTGCAGCAGCCGGCGGACAAGCTGCAAGCGCTCAAAGGGCCGGTGCTAGGCCATTTCGCGACCCGTGACGGCTGGATAAACGAGAAGATGGTGAACGGCTTCAAGGAAGAGATGGGCAAAGCCGGCAAGGCCGACATGCTGACAGTCTACTGGTATGACGCGGACCACGCGTTCGCCAATCCGACCGGCGCCAGGTACGACGCCGAGGATGCAGCCTTGGCATGGCAGCGCACACGCGATTTCCTGAAAAAGAACATCGGCTGACCGGAAACGGGCCCGCGGCGAGGCGTCGGCCGACACCCAGGTCTGCAAAACGGCGCCGCGAATCCGAACCCAACAGGTCGCCGTCAGATTCCGTACGCTCAGCGAAGAAACAGGCGCTTGTCGATTTCCAGGGTTTTTTTGTCTATCCAGTACTTGGTGGTCAATCCGAACGTGGCGCGCATGGTGCCCGCCACCTTGCCGTTCTCCAGCAACGGCAGCAAAAGCCCCTGGTAAAGTATGATGTATTGGGTCTCGTTTTCCGTGAACCCGATCTTGTAGTGCTTGAGCTGTTTTTGCTCGTCGGTCATATCGGGAATTTTCAGGAAGTCCCGGTAGGAAACCGACCAGGCTTTCAGGTACGGCCCCGGAGTCAGCACCCGTTCGGGATTGCGCTTTAGAAAGTCGTCCTCGGACACCTTGATGCAGCGATAGCCGTCGTCGAAGACGCAGCTGTCGTCCAGGCCCGCAACGTATTCCATGCTTTGTTTAACCGAGTCCTGCATGGCCGTCGAAACGAAGGAAGTCAGGCATAGGCTGATTGTGAACGCGGCGCGTGCCCACCCGCTCAATTGGCGATCCTTCCCACTACGGTGATGCTATCAGTCCGGTAGTTATGCAGCTTCATGAAACCGGCCGGGGTGCCAAGGTAGCCGTCCGTTTGCGACAACCGGTCGGAAAGGAGATCCTGGGGGGAAAAATGCTCGTTGTCGTACCGGGGGTCGGGACCGCCGTGAGTATGATAACTGGCGTTGGCCGTGGTGCCCGCTGGCACCGAGGTGACGGGGTTGCCTATGTTGACGCTGCTGATCGTGCCGAGCACCGGCGTCGTGTAGCCGAACGTGTTGTCGGCGTTGCGGTATACCCAGCCGCCTCGTTCCCGGTTCTCGCGCACCGACAAAGGGTTGATCCGGTTCAATACGGCGAATGCCGCCTGGTTGCGTACGGCGTAGCGGGGCGTCGAATCCTT
>CAYVOU010000354.1:0-3038 GCA_964453295.1 uncultured Gammaproteobacteria bacterium | reverse complement strand
CGGAACTGAATGCCCTGATCGATTACACGCCGACATGGACGCTGACCAGCACCATTGATGATTTGATCGCGTACGAGAAGCATCGCGTCATATAACACGCGATGCAGGGGTGCCTGAGACCCCGCAAGGAGCGAACCACCCGTGGCGACCGCACCGTTTTTTGTTCTGAGTCCCAGCAGCATCCTGGCGCTGATTGGGCTTATCAAGGGCGAAAAGCCGGTCCAGTCCGCCGACCCGGCCCTGCTGGCACGCCTGCGCGTGGACGTCGTGATCCCGGCCTACAACGAGGGTGCAACCATCGCGCTTTCTCTCGCCTCCGTGGCTCGACAAACCCTGAAACCGCGCTCGATCATCGTCTTTGACGACTGCAGCAAAGATGACACCGCCGAGGTGGTCGACGCCTTCGCCATCGCCAGCGGTCAGCCTGTTCGCGTGGTGCGGCGCCGGAAGCCGATGGGTAAGACGCCCAGCCTGAGGCAAACTGCCTACGAGTCCGATGCCGACGTCATCTTCGTTCTCGACGCCGACACGATTCTCGGCACGGACGACTACCTCGAGAAAGTCTGTGCGCAGCTTTACCGCGTGCCCGGCATTGCCTCCGCCTGCGGGATCATTCATCCGCTGCGCACCAGTGACAGGCGGCACATGGCCGAGTCGGATACGATTCAGCGTCTGCTGGCGGCGCGCCCGCAAACCCGGGTGATCCCTGCGCGAGGTTTTCTTCGCGGCGTCGCCAAGGCCATTACTGATTTCTACCGCGACGCGCTTTACCACTACATGCAGAATTTCATGTACGTCGGAATGCAGAATCTTTTCGGCACGACGATGAACCCGGTTGGTTGCGCCGTCGCCTACCGCCGCGACTACCTCATCGAACTTTTCGAGTCCTACGCGGCGTCGCTGGGCGATGACCTGACTTCGTCCGAGGATATCTTTTTCGGCTTCGTGTTCGTTGAAGAGGGCTACCACAACACGCAGGTGCGCGATGTCTTTGCGCGTACCGAAGAACCGGAGGCGCAACGGGTACCGAGACAGCTGCTGTTGTGGTCTTCCGCCTGGCTGCAGAGCGCCTATTATTTTCCGGAACTGATGATGAGCCCGTTTCGGGCGCTCAAGCGGTTTCGCCGCGAGCGGCAGAACGCGGACCTGCGCGAGCGCCGGAAGGTCGTGGACAGTTACCGCGAACCCTTCGGGCGCCAATTCTCGCGGCAATTCGGCCGTCCCGGCGGCTGGCTGACCTTTCTGGCGATCTTCGAAAAACTCTCCTTTCCGGTCGTACTGATTTTCCTGATGGCAATCGGCGCATGGGAACCCCTGGCAGTGACCGTACTGGCGGAGATGGTGCTTTACATGGTGATCATCGGGGTGTTTTCGCGCGAGCACCGCGTCCGTCATATCCTGCGCGGCCTGATTGCGACCCCCTTGCGTTACGGCACGCTGCTATTCGACGTCGTGACAATCATGCATTTTCTGTTCGACGTCATGACCGGCCGCACCCGGTGGCGCAAATGAATCACGCGTGCAAGGCCGTCCTGATGATTGCAACCGCGTTGATACCAGCCATGCAGCCGGTGAATGCAGCGGACGCCGTGCCTGATGCGGCGATCAAGGCGGAGATGGACAAGCGCTGGGGCGACGCCGAACGGATTTACCGGGAACTGCTGGCACGGCAGCCGGCGCGCGCCGATCTGCTGTTGCGGCTCGCCGACGTGCTGGCGATGGAAGGCAAGGCCCGCGATGCCGCGGATGCTACCGCGCGCGCCGCCGATCTCAAGCCGTCGGATGCCGGCCTGCAGCAGCGCGCAAGCGAAGCCTACGGTGCCGCGGGCGAACCGCGCCAAGCCCTGGATTACGCCAACCGTGCGCTATCCCTGCGCCCGGAGGATCTCGGACTGCAACAGCGCCGCGCCACCCTGGCGACCTGGATAGGCGAATACGCGCAGGCGGAAAACAGCCTGCGCATCCTGCACAAGGCGCAGCCGGACAAGCCGCAGTGGCAGCGGGACCTGGGCCGCGTGCTCGGCTGGCAGGGCCATCTCGACGAGGCGGCACGCCGCCTGGACGATTACCTGAAGCGCGTGCCGGACGACCGGAACGCGATGGTGGACCTGGCCCGGATCCAGGCCTGGCGGGGAAATTTCGCCGCCGCCGCGGCCCTGTTGCGGCGATACCGGCAGGCAGGAGGTGATGCGGTGATGTTCCGGCGGGAAATGGCGCTGGTCCAGGCGTGGGCCGGCCGGCCGAGGGCTGCGCTGGCGCTGACCGAAGAGGGATTGCAGCAGGATCCGGGGGACTACCAATTCCAGTTCGCCAGGGCTGTCGCGCTAAGGGATCAACACCGTTACAGCCAGGCGCTGGCCACGGCTGACAATCTGAAAAAGGCCCAGCCTGACGCGCCGGACGTCGCCATGCTTGAGCGAAGCATCAAGGTGGAACGGCGCCCTTATCTGCAGTTCGACGCCGGATCGCGCTGGGACTCCGATGCGCTTTTCGACCCGGGCATGGAGCTGGCATGGCATCAGCCGGTCGGCGGCGCGGCATGGGTGTCCGGGGGCGGCGGCATGGATTACCTGTCGTCGAAGAGTGGGAGCGGACTCGATCCCGTTCAAGGCGGCGAAGCCCTGACGCGGGAATTCGGCTGGCTGGGCGCCAAAGGCGTGCTCGCACCGGGCACGGTGGGCGGGCTGCGGCTGGGTGCGATGGGTGCCGATCACAATGCCACCAAGGTGTACTGGCTGGCCGCGATCGACAGCCAGCCTTTCGACAGCCTGCGGATTCGGCTCACGAACGGCCGCGATTTCCAGATCGTTTCGCCGCGCGCGGTATCGTTGGGGATCACACGGATCGATACCGGCATGCAGCTGACCTGGCGGCCGGATCTGAATTGGACCATCGAGACCGATCTGCGCGAAGCCGAACTGTCCGATAACAACCGCTATTTCCGCGGCTACCTCGCGCCGCGCCGCGCCCTGATCCGCAGCCTGCATTGGAATTTCGACCTGGGTGTCAGCGGCAACTGGTATGGCTACGAAACCGAC
>CAYVOU010000353.1:0-3061 GCA_964453295.1 uncultured Gammaproteobacteria bacterium | reverse complement strand
GGCTGCCGCGTGGTGAAATATAAGCGACTGATCGTATGCCCCGGCCTCAAGCTCGACTGGCACGGCATCGAAGGCCTGGTCGACACCCTGGGACGCAACGGCGTCACCTCCAACTATCGCTACGACCTCGCGCCCTACACCTGGAAGCTGGTGCAGAACCTGGAACGCGGCGTAGCCCTGTTCACCCAGCCGCCCATGCCGATCAAGTGTGCCGGCGCGCCGCAGAAGGTCATGTACCTCTCGGCGGATCACTGGCGGCGCAACGGCCAACTCGACAACATCCATATTTCCTTTTGCAATGCCGGCGCCGCGCTATTCGGCGTCGACGCCTACGTGCCGGCGCTCATGGAGTACGTCAAGCGCTACGGGATCGAACTGGATTTCGGTCACACCCTGACCGCGATCGACGGGCCGGGGCGCAAGGCATGGTTCAGCCGCAGCAATCCGGACGGCAGCAAGGAGACCGTGGAGAAAACCTTCGACATGATCCACGTCTGCCCGCCGCAGACGGCGCCGGACTTCATACGGATCAGCCCGCTCGCCGACAGCGCTGGCTGGGTCGACGTCGATCAGCATACCCTGCGACACAAACAATTCCCGAATATCTACAGCCTCGGCGACGTCAGCTCGACGCCTAACGCGAAGACCGCCGCGGCCGCCCGCAAGCAGGCACCCGTGGTGGCGGAAAACGTGCTGTCGGACCTGGCGGGGCGCGAACCGGCGGCGAGCTACGACGGCTACGGTTCCTGCCCACTGACCGTCGAACGTGGCAAAATCGTGCTGGCGGAATTCACCTATGGCGGCAAGGTGGCACCGACGTTTCCGTCCTGGTTCATCGACGGCACCCGGCCGAGCCGCATGGCCTGGTATCTGAAGGAGCGGCTTTTGCCGCCACTGTATTGGGAAGGCATGCTGAAAGGCCGCGAATGGCTGGCGAAACCGGAGCTGGTCGATGCACGGGTGGATTGATTGATGGCAGAAACGCAACTCATCAGCTCATCTCTGGGACTGGTCGTCGGCCTGATCCTGGCACTCACCGGCGCCGGCGGCGGCATCCTCGCGGTACCGCTGTTGATCTTCGGCCTGCACCTGACCGTGGCGCAGGCCGGTCCCATCAGCCTGCTCGCCGTGGCCATCGCCGCCGGCGTGGGCGCGGCGCTCGGCCTGAAGGCCGGCGTGGTCCGCTACCGCGCCGCCGGCATGATCGCCAGCACCGGCCTGGTCATGTCGCCCATCGGCATCTGGCTGGCCCAGCGCATTCCCAACACGCCCCTGACCCTGCTGTTCATCGTCGTGCTGATCTACGTCTCGGTGCGCATGTTGAAACAGGCGGCGGCGGAACTGCGCGGCGATACGGCGACGGCGGTGCGCGCTGCCCCGCCGTGCCAGGTCGATCCGGCCGTGGGGCGCCTGCGCTGGTCCCTGCCCTGCGCCCGTGCCCTGATGTTCTCGGGAACGCTGGCCGGTCTGGCCTCGGGCCTGCTGGGAGTGGGAGGTGGGTTCGTGATCGTGCCGGCACTCAAGACCGTGTCCGATCTCGGCATGCGATCCATCGTCGCCACCTCGCTGGCAGTGCTGATGCTCGTCTCCGCGGGCGGCGTCGCGGCCGCGGCGCTGAGCGGCCACATGGCATGGACGCTGGCGTTGCCGTTTGCCGGCGGCGCCATCGCCGGCATGTACGTGGGCGGCCTGTTCTCGAACCGCGTCGCCGGTCCGCGTCTGCAGCAGACCTTTGCCGTTGTGGCCATGGTTGTTGCCATCGGCCTGTTGCTCAGAACAACCCTGCACCACTTCTGACGACACCACCCGCCAAACCCCGGCGTCGTTGCCCGGCGATTGCGGCGATTTCCTAAGCTATCGCCGAGACGGACAGCCGTGCCCGCGCCTAATCCGTCAGGTTGAAGTTAAACGCCGCGAACACGGAGGGATGATCCGAGGAGTGACGGTTGTCTCGCCCGTACACTGAGACGTCCTCCCCCCACTGATACACCTGTTTGCGTCCCGGTCCCGCGAGCAGGATGTGATCGATGGCATGGTCCGGGTCGGTGTAATACTCCTTGCCCGTCGGCGTGTTGCTGCCGGCGCCGTTACTGACGACGGAACGGCTGGCGGCAAGCGCGCCTGTGTCCTCGCACAAGGCCCGGCCGGAAAGGCCGCTGACCAGGCGGGTGAACCACTTCGACCGCTTGTCCAGATTGAAGTCGCCGCTGATCACCATGGGCACGTGGTCCGCCATCAGGTTGACGATGGCGGAAAACAGGTTCGCCGACATTTCCTTGTTCAGCTTGTGATTGTCGAAATGCGTGTTCAGGTACAGAAAGCGAAAGCCGTTGCTCTTGCGGCGCAGGTACACCCAGTTGACGTAGCGCGGAATCGACAACGGCGCCCACGCGATCGCGAACGGCAGCCCCGGAGTGGGCGTCAGCCACATCTGTCCCGAATCCAGTGCCTCGAACAGGTCCTTGCGGTAAAGCAGGGCCGAGTCCGCATCCGCCCAGCCTCCGAACCGGTAGGTCACCGCCTGGTAGCGGGGAAAAGCCTTCAGCATGGATTTCAGTTCCGTCTCCCCGGCCACCTCCTGCAGGCCGACCAGGTCCGGATCGTGGCGGCGGATGATGTCGACGAGATGAGGCAGGCGCGTGCCGAAACTTTCGAAATGCGTCCGATCGCACAGGCCGCAGAGGACATTGAAGCTCATGGCGGTGATCCTGCCGCTGGCACATTGCGGCTTGCCGTCGCAGTTCGGCTTGTCCAGGTATTCGCCGGGATTGAAATAAGTCTTGCTCCAGGAGTTGAGGGCGGTCGCCATCGCGAACTGGATGATGCCCATGCGGAACAGGCCGCCCGTCACCAGCAAAGCCAGGGTCAGCCCCAGCAATATCCAAAGTCGAGGTCTTTTCATTTTTTTCGCATTTCAATCAGTCGTCGACCGTCTGTCGCCGGCATGCACGCGGGTGGTGCACAGTATATACGGGAAATTCCACTCTATGCCGCCGCCGGACGGGACGGAAAATCGAATTTTTCCACCAGCGCCGCGGCGACGGACGACGTCAGGTCGATA
>CAYVOU010000352.1:0-3064 GCA_964453295.1 uncultured Gammaproteobacteria bacterium | reverse complement strand
TGCAGGGACCGATGCCGCCAGTTTTCGTCGTTGAGTTTCTGTTGAAGGAATGGCGCCGTTATCTGGCGCTGATCCATCAGGAGAGCGGTGAAGGCAGTGAAACCTGGCGCGACGCCGTTGCGGCCATGGACCAGCTGTTGTGGAGCGTTATGCCCAAGGCCAACGCTGACGAATGGGCGTCGGTAAGCCAGGCGCTGGCCGGGCTCGTGGCGACGCTGAAGGCCGGCATGAACGAGATCAATACCCAGCAAGATGTGCGTGACGCGTTTCTGGCGTTGCTCAGCGAGGCGCACCTGGCCTCTCTGCACGCGACGGAGGCCCCGGCGCGGTTGAAAGGCGCATTGGCGTCAGCCGCCGAGCGCCCCGATGGAGAAGTCCACGGCGACGACACCATTACCATGGACGTGCACGATCCGCGCTACCGGGAACTGCTCGACCTGCTATCCACGGACAACGTCGAACAGATCGACATCAAGTAGGCTTACGGCTTCAAAGCCGGACGTCGTCCTCGCTCCGCCACGGCGGACTCACAATGGCGGCAAATACCAGAGGCTGCGTACCCGGGTTTTCTATCCACTGTTCCGCCTCGGAAGGAATATGGATGACGTCGCCGGCACACACCGGCCGCGTCTCGGCACCGACGTGCATCAGGCCGCAGCCTTCAAGCAGGTAATAGACTTCATCCTGTTTGAGACGGTGGCGATAGGACGCCTTGCCCGGCTCGACGGTGGCGAGCGCAAGTGAGTAGGGCAGTATCACCGGATCGTTTTTGGGGTGTAGGAGCTCGCGTATCCGGCAGCCGTCATTGGCAATGAATTCCCTGCAGTCCACCTGTCGCTTTGTCAGCATGTTGGTCCCCAGCAATTGTTCTTAACATTCGAAGTGCCGCCCGGCCCAGCCACTCGGCGTGAACGTCCCCGCGGTCGAGTTGGGTATACTCGGCAACATGGCCGATACGATCAATCCCGCCGACCGAATGCCTTCCGTGCCGCAAACGGAAACGTTCGACCATGCCGCCGCCGCTTGCACCGGCGTGCTGGTGACCAACCTGGGCACGCCCGACTCGCCGACGCCCGGCGCCCTGCGGCGCTATCTTGCCGAATTCCTCTCCGACCGGCGCGTCGTGGATCGGCCGCGCTGGCTCTGGCTGCCCGTCCTTTACGGCATCATCCTGAACTTGCGTCCGCGCCGGTCGGCCCACGCCTACCAGCAGATCTGGACGGATGAAGGCTCGCCGCTGCTCGCAATCACACGTCGGCAGACGCAGGCATTGCAGGCCGCGCTGCAGTCGCGCTTCAGCGGTCCTGTCCGGCTTGCCTGCGCCATGCGTTACGGCAACCCGTCGATCGCCGACGGTCTCGAGCAGCTGCGCCGGGCCGGCGCCCGCCGCTTGCTGGTGCTGCCGCTATATCCGCAGTATTCGGCGGCGACGACGGCGTCGACGTTTGACGCGATTGCCGCCGTCTTCAAGGGCTGGCCCTGGTTACCCGAGTTACGGATGGTAACGAGCTATCACGACGATCCGGGCTATATCGACGCGCTCAAGGCCGCCGTCGAGCGGCACTGGCGCGACAACGGCCGCGGCGAGCGCCTGCTGTTGTCGTTTCACGGGGTGCCGCGACGCTACCTGCTGCAGGGCGATCCCTATCATTGCCAGTGTCACAAGACCGCTCGTCTGCTGGCAGAGGCACTGGCCCTGAAGCCGGACCAATGGCAGGTAACCTTCCAGTCCCGCTTCGGGCCCGAGCGCTGGCTGGAACCGTATACCGATGCCACCCTGGAATCGCTGGCCAGGCAGGGTGTCACCGATGTCGATCTTATCTGCCCCGGATTTTCCGCCGATTGCCTTGAAACCCTGGAGGAGAACGACATGCGGAACCGGGACCGCTTTCTCTCGGCCGGTGGCCGGCGCCTGGGCTACGTCCCCTGTTTGAACGACGATGCGGCCCACATCGCCGCATTGGCGGATCTGGTCGCACGTCATACCCGTGGCTGGCCGGAAACGGAGTCCGGGTGGGACGCCGCCGCGGCAGCCAGGGAACAGGCGGCGACGGCGCAGCGGGCCGCCGCGCTGTCGCAGGCGCAGTCTGCATCTTCCTGAACGTTCGCGCCGGCCGGCGTCCCCGGCATCAGCCGATTTCCCTTTCGAGTCAATCATATCTGTGATCCGCGGCGGGCGCCGTGATGCGGCGTTGCGCCTTAAAGCTTCCGTCGCGCCGGACGATAACCCTCTCAGGAAGCGGTTAGTTTCAAACCATTTTTGCGTTCTTTGCAGGATGAACCCTATGTTCGGTCACAAACTAGCGCCCCAGGCGCCCGCACCGGTCGAACCGGAATTGCTGCGGCAGTTCGAGCCATTCAGTCACCTGTCCGAAAACGAACTGGTGCTGGTGGCGACCAAGGCAAGCCTTCACTACGGTGCCCGTCACGTCCAGCTGTTCGAATGCGGCAGCGACGATCCATTTTCCTTCTATCTGTTGGAAGGCACCGTTGAGCTGGAAGCGCACGACGGCAAGAAAAAGGTAATCCAGGCCGGCACGGAACAGGCGAAGCAGCCCGTCGCCCAGCTCAAGCCACGCCAGTTCTCGGCTCGTTCGTTGTCCCCGATCAAATACCTGCAGGTCGACACAGGCGGGTTCGGCGATTTCGCCGAAGGCATACGCCAGGACATCTACAAGGTCGAAGAGATGGACGTCGTCGAACAATATTCCGACGGCTCGTTGGTGCTGCCGCAACAGCAGGAGCTGCAGGAGAACCGCCTGACCCTGCCCAGTCTGCCGGCGGTGGCGATGAAAGTGCGCCAGCTGATCGACCAGGACGACGCCAGTACGACCTCCATCGCCCGTCTCGTCAACACGGATCCGGCAATCGCGGCGAAACTGATCAAGGCCGCCAACAGCCCGCTCTATCATGGGTTCACCGGTGTCGATACCAGCGACAAAGCCATCACCCGCCTCGGCACCAAGACCACTCGACAACTGGTCGTGACTTTCGCCATGCATGAGCTGTTCCGCAGCGGCGTGCCGGCGCTGCGCGAGCGCATGGAACAGCTTTGGGATCACAG
>CAYVOU010000351.1:0-3082 GCA_964453295.1 uncultured Gammaproteobacteria bacterium | reverse complement strand
ACCAACCTCGCCGATGAAATCGCCTACAACAATCACGATATCGACGACGGCCTCCGAGCCGGCCTCATCAACGTGGACGAACTGCGCCAGGTACCGCTGTTTGCCGACTGCATGGACGAGGCGCTGTCCGAGCGTCCGGATCTGGCCGGACGGCGGCTGATCCACGAAACCGTGCGGCGCATGATCGGAGTGCAGGTCACCAGCCTGATCGAAACCAGCCTGGCGCGCCTCGACACGGTCCGCCCCGATAGCATCGACGCCGTCAGGGGCGAGGGCGAATCTCTCATTGCCTTCGATGAAGCGACGCGCGGCCGCATGCACGAGCTCAAGCGCTTCCTGACCCGCAACCTGTACCAGCACCCGCGCGTGACGGCGATGACGCAACGCGCCGAACGTACGGTCACCGCCCTGTTCGATGCCTACGTCAACGAACCTGCGGCAAGACCGGCCAAGTTGTGCGAGGCGCTGGACGCCGAATCGGCGGGGGTCGACCCCGCCCGCCTGATTGCCGATTACATCGCGGGCATGACCGATCGGTACGCAATCGCCGAATACGAGCGTATATTCGGCTCTGCCGAACCGACTTAGCGGGCGAGGGTGATGACGCTCAGCGAAGATTCTTTTTCAGAGATCCTGTCGGAATCCCTATCCGGCGCAGCCGGCAACGCAGACGATTACCTGCTGACGCCGGCGCTTTCGCAACGCCTGGATCTGATCCGGCATCTCATCGAGTTCAGCCGCCAGATCCTGCTCGTGGTTGGCGAGGAAGGCAGCGGCAAGACCTCCCTGCTTTGCCATCTGCGGGACAATACGCCCGACAACTGGCGTGTCGCCACCTTGACCTCGGAACCGATGGGCGGCGCGGCGACCGTGATCGACACGCTCGCCGAGACCTTCGGCCTGCAGATTGACAGCAGTGAGGATTTCGAACAGCGGGTGCAGGGCATACTAACCTACCTGCGGAGCGCACGGCAGGCGCAGATGGTACCGGTGATCCTGGTCGACGACGCACACCTGCTGCCCGCGGATGCGCTGCTGTTGCTCCTGGGGCTGGCCCAGCCTGAACACGAAGCCGCCAACCTGCGTGTGGTACTCTTTTGCGATCCGAGAATCGATCGGATGCTAGGGAGTCCGCAGCTGCAGGCCTTCAAGCAAAGTATCTTGCACACGGTGGAGATGCCATCGTTCACGGAGGACGATGCGGCGGCCTACGTGACGCGCTTCACCCCCGGCGGCGGGGCACCTGACGAGGAGCGGGTCCGGGACATACTCAGCCGCAGCGGCGGCATCCCGGGACGAATCAAGACCCTCGCGGAGACCGGATTGGATACGGAAGAGGACACCAGGAACGACGACGGCGGGGCGGCGCCCCGCATCCAGATACGCTATGCCGCGGCGGGCGCCGCGGTCGCACTGCTGATCGGCGCCGTGCTTTGGGCGTGGCACCAGAGCGATCGCAAGCTCCCGGGCAAGGCGGTGGTCCAGCCCGCGCCGGTTACCCAGCCTGCCGTCAGCGTCAACCCGCCATCGGTAGAGCCGCCGATAGTGCCTCCTCCTGCCGAGCAGAGATCGCCACCCGTCGCACAGGCAACGCCTGCACCTGCCGCACCGCCGGCAGCGCCCGAAACTGCGACGCCGAAAGCCGAGGCGGCGGCACCAGCCGTCACCGCGGCCACGCCTCCTGAAGCTGAAAAGCTGCCTGCGCCGGCGGCCGCAACCCCGCCGAAACCGGCGTCACCGCCGCCCCAACCGGCAAAGAAACCTGAACCGGTGGCGAAGAAGCCCTCCCATAAGCCGTCGGCGGAATACACGACCCTCAAGGGCAAGAGCTGGATCCTGAAGCAGCCCGGCAGCCATTACGCGCTGCAGCTGTTCGGCTCCCACGATCATGCCGCCGCGGTGAACTTCGCCAAAACCTACAAACTTACGGCCAGATCAGCGATTTATTCGACCGTTCTCGATAAGAAGGCCTTTCACGTAGTGATTTACGGCGCCTACCGGAACCGGTCCGAGGCCGCCGCCGCCGCCGCCCACCTGCCGCCCCAGGTACGTATCCTTAAACCGTTTCCCCGTTCGTTCGCGGAGATACGCAAGCTGATGGCCCGCAAACCGTGACACTCCCTTAGGGCGACGATATACTTTCGTTCCTTTTGCCCAGCCGTTTGAGTGAGTTGCCACCGTGGAAGCGAAGCGTTTACAGTCAGCAAGCAGGCCGTCAACCAGGCCAGCTGCCCCCACCCTTTATGATCCGGCCTACGAACACGATGCCTGCGGCGTCGGTTTTGTGGTCAATTTCAAGGGGAAACGCTCGCACGCCATCGTCGAGCACGGTATCACCATACTGAAAAACCTGCTTCATCGCGGCGCATGCGGCTGCGAGGTGAATACCGGCGATGGTGTCGGCATCCTGATCCAGATGCCCCATGCCTTCCTGGCGAGGGAAACGGCCAAGCTCGGCATCGAGCTGCCAGAGCCCGGCCATTACGGTTCCGGCCTGGTGTTCCTGCCGCGTGATCCGCAGCAGTCCAGGCAGTGCCAGACCCTGCTCGAGGAGATCGTCAAGGACGAAGGGCAGGTGTTGCTGGGCTGGCGCGACATACCGACGGACGACAGCGACGTCGGCCCCACCGCGCGATCCTGCGAACCGACCTTCCGGCAGATCTTCATCGGTCGCGCGCCCGGCCAGGAAGACATGGACTTCGAGCGACGGCTCTACATCATTCGCAAGCGCGTCGAACACAAGATCTATCAGGGCGGGATGAGCGAGCGCGAGATGTTCTACATCCCGAGCCTGTCCTCGCGCACAATCGTCTACAAGGGCATGCTGACGGGCTTGCAGATTGAGCCGATGTTCCCGGACATCACCGACCCGGCCGTGGACTCAGCGATGGCACTGGTGCATCAGCGGTTTTCCACCAACACCTTTCCTTCGTGGCCGCTTTCGCATCCATTCCGCTACATCGCCCACAACGGCGAAATCAACACCCTCCGAGGCAACGTCAGCTGGATGCGCGCCCGCGAGGCCCAGTGCTCGACGCCTGTCTTCGGCGACGAGATCAAGAAGCTTTTCCCGATCGTGCAG
>CAYVOU010000350.1:0-3089 GCA_964453295.1 uncultured Gammaproteobacteria bacterium | reverse complement strand
GATCTCACCGTCGCCGCGATCCTGCACCAGAAGATGAATGTGGTTCGAAGTGACGATGTAGTTCAGGACACTGAGACCGAACCGCGCCCTGGCTTCGAACAGCTAGTACCGCCAACGCTCGCGGTCACGGTTAAACTTGAGCAGAAACGTCCGCCAATGACAGCGGTGCGTGACGTGCCATACATATCCCGGCATGAACCATCGATTGGCGCGCGGCGTCGTTCCCTCCTTAGAACGTCTATTTCGCCATGAAAATCGGCCTTCTAAGCGCCTATGGCGACCCAAATCCCACAGATTTCATAGTCGACTCAGTGATTTGCGCTGGTCCGACCCCGACCCACACAGCCGTCGTGGCGAAACGCATTCGTCGCGCTTTCAACCGCTTAGGCCAGGAACACTTTTTATGCGGGAGTTTTGAAGGGAATTAAAGTGTAAAACATTGAAATCATCCTATTGGATGAAATCATTGAGCCGGGAGAGCCAATCCGGGTCGATAAGAAATGCGGCGGCACAGGTGTTCAGCCGCCAGAGCAGGTCGGACATTCTGCCGGTGCCGGTTTTCTCACAAAGCATCCTCAGCTGCGTGCGGACTGTATTTCGGCTGACGCCAATCTGTTTCGCTGCGTCATCCAGATGGGGTCCACGTTTCAGCACCGAGGCGACCCGCGCCTCGGCGACCGAGAAACCATAAAGGGAGCGGAGATTGTCCGTGAACGCAAGCGGCACAGTTTCGGGGTCTACGACAAGGAACAGCGCAAGGGGCCTGTCATTTGGGGTCCGCAGTGTTTCATCGGATATGCGGCTGGAGACAAACTCGATAGGTGCCTTGCCGCCGTTTCGCTGAAGTGCGATGGCTCCCGTGCCCTGAAGGATGACCGCGCGCAGGTCATCGCCGAGCCACGGCATGGCATGGAAAAGACGCGCTTCCTTTGTGGCGCCCGGCCAACTGGCCTCCAGTAATGTCTGCGCGTGACGGTTGGCGTAATGGATGTCGAGATCCGCATCGACGACCAGCACGCCTATCGCCAGGTTTGCCATGACGCGTTTCAGCAAGGCGGCTTCGAATGATGAGCGCGTACCGGGTTCAGTCAGCAAGGTGCCATAAGCGCACACCAGGTTGCGACATCGCAGCGGGCGATATGTCCAGCTCAAGCGGCGCCGCCCGATGAGTGTGGTGCCGATTTGGGACTTTCGAGATTGAAGGCAGAGAGTATTGAGCGCCGAGTGCTCCCCTGGCAGCAGCGCGGTAACAGAGGACGCCGCGAGTCGCCGGGCGATTTGCTTGGCAGGCAGGTTCGCCTGCAGGACTGTGGCATATTCATCGCACGCGACAATGGGCTGAGCTCCGACATGAGCCGATCGGCCTGACCACCAGATTTGGTCACCCATAACGCCCCCATTTCTCAAGCCACTTCATCCCTTGTTTTCCAGCATGCTCGGCAAGAGAGCAAAATTCAAGGACAAGAACGAAACGGACATCGCCCCGGGTTTACCGGAGACTCCATTTCTTGAGCTGTCCGCGACATCACCGTTGCCGCAATCCTGCGCCAGAAGTTGAATGTGGTTCGAGGTGACGATGTAGTTCAGGACGCTGAGACCGAACCGCTTCCTCGCTTAAAGCAGCCAGTACCGCCAACGCTCGTGGTCACGGTTAAACTTGAGCAGAAACTTCCGCCGATGACAGCGATGCGTGATGTGTTATACCTGTCCCGGCATGAACTATCGATTGCCGCGCGGCATCGCTCCCTCCTTGGAACCCGTCTTTCACTATGGAAATCGGCCTTTTAAGCGTCCATGACGACCGAAATCGCACAGATATTATCGCCGACTCAGTGATTTGCGCAGGTCCTATCCTGGCTACCCTGGAATCTATTCGTCCGGCGTGATATTGACGTTGAAGCGAAAAGCGTTCCGCGGGTCGTAAATCCGCTTCAGCTGCCTAAGGCGGATCAGATTTGCGCCGTAGGCCGCGCCCGGTTCGTCGGGCCAGCCGCTGTCGCCGAGGTAGTTCACGTACATGCCGCCGGTGGCGTAGGGCCACATGGCGGAGTGACACTCGGTTGCGTTGCGGATAAGCGGGTCCCCATCCGACGGTTTGCGCCATTTGCAGGCAAGCGCAAGTCCGAAGCGTGCATCCCGGTGCGGAAAGGCGGTGGCGTCCGACGCCGGCCGTGAGATGGCGCCGCCCATGTGTTCTAGCAAAATATAGAAATCGCTGCCCGCAGTCCGCTTCGCATAATCGGTCATGACCTCCAGCGCACCGTCGGCGAGTTCCGACAGAAAGCACGCTTTCCAGAAGTTGCGGTGGCCGGCAGGGAAGGCCTCGACATTGTTGTCGTGTACTTCGATGTAGCTGCGCGGCCGAACATCGACGGTCAGGGGCGGACCGAACCGCCGAAGCGGCGCGAGCCATCGCTCGCCTTCCTCCGTCGACCCGGCAAACAGGAAGAAGATAAAGACGAACCCCTCGTGGCGCGGTGTGTTCCTGATCCCCATGTACGCGGTCACCGCATCCGGCAGATCGGCTGCGTAATCGCGATAGAATTCGAGGACGTCCCGATAGCGTGCCAGCGGCCAGGTGAGACTCCCGGCAAGCCAGTGCGAGACCGGATGCAGATTGAAGGTCAGCGAGGTCGCGACGCCGAAATTCGCACCCGCGCCGCGAAGTGCCCAGAACAGGTCGGGATTCTCCTGGGCGCTGGCCTGCGCAGGACGCCGTCGGCGGGGACGACCTCGGCCTCGACAAGATTATCGCAGGCCAGCCCGCGCACGCGGCTCAAGGCACCGTAGCCGCCACCCAGCACCAGCCCGCCTACGCCGACGTTTTGATTAAAAGCGCCCGGCGTGGCGAGATCGTAGGGCGCGCAACGCTCCATGACCTCGCCCCACGTGGTGCCCCCGCGCACGGTCATGATCCCGGCCCTCGGGTCGATATCGATATGCGAGACTGCCGACAGGTCAAGCATGATCGAACCGTTGCCGACACCGAAGCCGGCGATGCTGTGTCCGCCGGAACGCACCGAGACGGGCAAGCCGTGTTCCCCAGCAAAGCCCAGCGCGCGCTGCACGTCCTGCACCGAGACGCAGCG
>CAYVOU010000349.1:0-3092 GCA_964453295.1 uncultured Gammaproteobacteria bacterium | reverse complement strand
GACGACATCAGCGTCACCATCAGCCGCGACGGCAACGGCAGCCTGGTGCAGGCGGAGTCGCGGTCGCGTGTGGGCAAGGCGGATTTCGGCGCCAACACCCGCCACATCATGAATTTCTACGCCGCTCTCGATGCCATCGCCAAGCCCTGATCGCAGGCGCGGGGTGCCCGCGCACGTGCCGTTGGCCGTCACCACGCGTGGTGGCGTGGTCGAATGCGTGCATTACGGTTCCATCGCCGTGGTCGACAACGAAGGCCGCCTGTTGTTTTCCGCCGGCGACGCCGACGGCCTGGTCTTCGGGCGCTCCAGCCTGAAGCCGTTCCAGGCGATGCCGCTGATCGCCCATCCGGACTGCGGGCGCTACCATTTCACACCGCGCGAGATCGCCCTGCTCTGCGCCAGCCACTCCGGCGAGCCGCGCCATACGGAACTGGTGCTTGAGCTGCTGGCGCGTATAGGCTGCGACAAGCGTGACCTGCAGTGCGGCGTCCATGCGCCGCTCTACATGGAGGCCATAGGTAGCCGGCCGTATATCCAGGATGTCTTCACGCCGCTGCATCACAACTGTTCCGGCAAGCACGCCGGCATGCTGGCCTTGTCCCGCCTGCTCGACGCGCCGGTCGAGAACTATCTCGATTCAAGCCACCCGGTCCAGCTAGCCATCCTGGACGCCGTCACCCATTTCACCGCGGTGCCCGCATCGCACATCAAAGTGGGGGTGGACGGCTGCAGCGCACCGAATTTCGCCATGCCGCTACGGGCGATGGCGCGCGCCTACGCCTGCCTGACCCGGCGCGAGGACGATGCGTACTACGGCGACGCCCCGAGGCGCATTTTCGAGGCGATGACCGGGTCGCCGGAAATGGTGTCGGGCATCAAGCGCATCGATCTCGCCGTGATGCACGCCGGCGCCGGCGACTGGCTGTCCAAGAGCGGCGCCGAGGCGGTGCATGGGCTGGCCTTCCGCAGCCGCGGCTGGGGCGCGGCCATCAAGATCGCCGACGGCGCCCCGCGCGCGCTGCACGTGGTGGTGGTCGATCTGCTTCGCCAGCTCGGGCTTTTGCAGGTGAACAGGGATTCCGTCCTGTCGGGCTACGTGAATCCGGCCCTGGAAAACTGGCGCGGCACGAAAGTCGGGGAAGTGCTGCCGGTGTTCAACTTGCAGGACACGCACCGCGGCACCGCGCCGCTGGCTTGACCGTATCCGTTTCCACGGTTCGTGGCGTTACGATCACGCAACGGCGAACCCAACGGGCGGATCCCGGCCGCAAAGAAGATTCCCGGCAACCGCCAATGGGAGCCCGCTCACCACCTCTGGTGAGCACCTGGCGGCGGCCCACCGCCAATGCAAGTAAACAACCCCGGCTGCGTTTCGCTTGGCGGTTCCTGCCGCGGAGATGGGGATCCCGCGGCATCGACCGCCCTTAAGGCGATTCAGGCGGACGCTTTCGCCGTTCGACGACTCCTGGACGATGCCGGTGTGGCCTTGGCCGGTTCGGCGGCGGTGGCCGCCGGTTCGTCATGAGCCACGCCCAGGCCCATGCAGGAAATCATTTCGGCGTTGGCTTTGGCCACGATATCAAGGAGATCCACCGCACATTCGAAAAGCTTGGCGGAATATTCCGACATGAGCTCCGTTTGGGTGGCGAGACTTTCAGGCAGGTCGCGATGACCGTTCAGCGCCTGCATCTGCCTGGCGCCGTATTCCATGCACAACTCCATCCAATCATTCTGGGAACGAACGAGTTTCTCGCAGGTATCTGTCTGTATTTCGGGGATTCTGGCAACCGCTTTCCAGGCTTCGGTAAAGGGTTCGGTTTTTTCAACGGAGATCGATTCACGCATTGGGTTAGCTCCAATCGTTGGGGGGTTAAGTGTGGACTGACCGAATATAACCACCGGGACACTACCACCAAGTCTAGTTCCATCCGGACAGGACCGCCTGATCCCTGAGCGGGCCCTCGTTAGAGTCGACTTCCACCGGGCATTGCGGTTCCGTGTGATCGGGATTATCGGAACGCTGTGTTACTTTTATTTGAAAGTGGCCGCAGACTTGCCGCCGGGTCGGCGGATCTGTCCCGCCGCACCGGCGAGAAGGTGAAACCAGCGCATGATCATCCAGGACGTTCTCGACATCGCGACCGGCGGTCGCGGCACCTACGACATCACCGATGCGGTGACTGCGTTCACACGGCGCGCCCCGCAAGGTGCCGGTCTCTGCCACGTGTTCGTCGCCCATACCAGCGCGTCACTCATCATCTGTGAAAACGCGGACCCGCAAGTCCTGCGCGACCTGGATGCCTACATGAACCGCCTGGTACCGGACGGTGACCGCCTGTTCCTTCACACGGCCGAAGGGCCGGACGACATGCCCGCCCACGTACGCTCGGTCCTCACGCAGACCAACCTCACCATACCGATCCGCGACCGGCGCCTGATGCTGGGGACATGGCAGGGAATATTTCTCTATGAACACCGCAGCCGGGGTCACCGGCGCCGGGTCATCGTCACGCTGCACCTGGAAGAGGCCGCGGAGCGGCGCTGACGGCGAACGGCCACGGCATGTACCGATCGGCGATAACGGCGGGAGACTAAAAATCCGGCTACGGCCGGGGCGGTCGGGTCAGCTCCCGGTAAGGAAGCTCCTCGCCTCCCGGATCTGATCGCGCGACTGCTGCAGCACCTCGATGCTGAGATCGGCATCCATGGTACCGCCGGCAATCTTCTGGAACGCGGGCAGTTTCGGCAGCGGCGGCAGCTTGGGTTTGACGTCGGTTTTGCCCATGAAGCTGTGGATCTGCGCCACGATGATGAGGTCGCCCATGTCCGGGCCGTCGCGCGAATCACGCAACCAGTCTTCCGCATAGGTCGCCGCCAGGACAAACGGTTCCGGGAAATTCCACTTTTCCAGGATCATCGCCCCGAATCGGGAACGGTTGGCCTTGATGCTGGCCTCGAATTCCACCGGGTTGTCCAGGATCTCCGGGTGACTCTCGGCATGGCTGAGGTAGGGCAGGGCGCCGATGTCGTGCAACAGTCCGGCAAGCAGGGCCTGCTCGGGATCGAACTGGCCGGTCAGGCGCGCCAGCACG
>CAYVOU010000348.1:0-3095 GCA_964453295.1 uncultured Gammaproteobacteria bacterium | reverse complement strand
AGCGATATCGTCTTCCGCTACGGTGGCGAGGAATTCGCAATCTTGTTGAGCAACACCGAAGGCGACGGCGCCAGCCTGCTGGCCAACCGCATCCGAATGGCGGTCGAGGGGCGTGTCGTCAAGCATGAATCCGCGCTCATCCGCCTCACCGTCAGCGTCGGCGTCGCCACCATTGAACGCGGCGACGGTGCCGCGGACATCCTGGAAAAGGCCGATCAGGCGCTCTACCAGGCCAAACAGGAAGGCCGCAACCGGGTCGTCAACTACGACGCCTGAAACGGGCGGCCTCAGCCGCTATCGCCATCCAGCAGCCGCCTCAGACCGGCTTCGTCCAGTATCGCCACTCCCAGCCCTTCGGCCTTGGTCAGCTTGCTGCCCGGATCGTCCCCGGCAATCAGGTAACGGGTCTTTTTCGAGACCGATCCGGCCACCCGCGCCCCGGCGGCCTCCAACATCGCTTTCGCCTCGTCGCGGCTGAGCGAAGGAAGAGTCCCGGTCAGGACGACCGTCACGCCGGCCAGCGGTTTCGGCGCCACCGACGGCGGCCCCTCTTCCCAGGTCACACCGGCATGCCGCAAATCTTGGATCACTTCCTTGTTGTGCGCCTGGTCGAAGAATGTGCGGATCTCGTGGGCGACCACCGGCCCGATGTCCTCGACCGCGGCCAGCTGCGGCTCCGATGCATCCATGATGGCGTCAAGGCTCCCGAAATGACGCGCCAGATCGCGGGCGGTGGCCTCGCCGACGTGGCGTATTCCCAGCCCGAACAAAAAACGGCTTAGGGTAGTCTTTTTCGAGCGCTCCAGGGCCGCTACCAGGTTCTGTGCCGACTTCTCGGCCATGCGGTCCAAGGCGGACAATCTGGCGACGTCCAGCTTGTAGAGGTCGGGCAACGTGCGGATGACCTTGTCGTCGACCAGCTGCTCGACCAGCTTCTCACCCAGCCCGTCGATGTCCATGGCCCGTCGATGGGCGAAGTGCAGCAGCGCCTGTTTGCGCTGCGCGGCGCAGAACAGGCCGCCGCTGCAGCGGTGATCCACTTCGTCCGGCTCCCGCACCACCGTCGAACCGCAGACCGGGCAGGCGGGCGGCATGGAAAATTCGTCAGGCTCCGGTTTCGGTCGCCCTTTCTTCAGCACCGACACGATTTCAGGAATGACATCGCCGGCACGCCTGACGATCACGGTGTCGCCGACGCGGACGTCCTTGCGGTGGACTTCGTGCTCATTGTGCAGGGTGGCATTCGTCACGGTCACGCCGCCGACGAATACCGGCTCCAGTCTCGCCACCGGCGTCAACTTGCCGGTGCGCCCAACCTGGACCTCGATATCGAGTACCCGGGTTTCGCGTTCCTGGGCGGGAAACTTCTGCGCCACCGCCCAGCGCGGTTCACGGGTGACGAAGCCCAGCTGCCTCTGCAGGGCAAGACTGTTGACCTTGTAGACCACGCCGTCGATGTCGAACGGCAGCGCATCGCGCCTGGCGGCAATGTCGCGGTAGAAACGTGCCAGGCCCTGCGGCCCGGTGACCACCTCGCGATCGGCATTGACCGGCAATCCAAATTTCGCCAGGGTCCCAAGTACGCCATCGTGTGTGTCCGGCATGCCGGAGTTGTCCACGCCCCAACCCCGCACCTCGCCGAGGCCATAGGCATAAAACGACAGCGGGCGCTTGGCGGTGATCGCGGAGTCGAGCTGGCGCAGGCTGCCCGCGGCGGCATTGCGCGGGTTGACGAATGTCTTTTGGCCGGCCGCCGCCTGCTGCTGGTTCAGCCTGCCGAAATCGGCCCGGCGCATGTAGACCTCTCCCCTCACCTCCAGTACCGCCGGTACCTCGCCGTCGAGGCGCTGAGGAATGGCTCGTATTGTGCGGATGTTCCCGGTAACGTCCTCGCCCAGTTCGCCGTCTCCGCGCGTGGCGGCCCGCACCAGCCCGCCGGCCTCGTAGCGCAGGCTGATGGCCAGGCCGTCGAATTTCAGCTCGGCGAGGTATTCGATGGGCGGCGCATCCGGGGCGAGGCCGAGTTCGCGCCGGATGCGCGCGTCGAAACTGCTGCCGGCCTCTTCGTCAGTACCGGTTTCGGTTCGGATGGACAGCATCGGCACCACGTGCCTGACGGTCTCGAACTTCTCCAGCGGCGCTCCGCCGACTCGTTGCGTGGGCGAGTCCGGCGTCACCAACTCGGGGTGGGCAGCCTCCAGCACCTGCAAATCCCGGAACAGCGCGTCGTAGTCGGCGTCAGAAATGACCGGCGCGTCCAGCACGTAGTAGCGATGGTCGTGTTCCCGGATCTGCCGGCGCAGGGTTTCGATACGCGCCTCGGCCTCTCGCGTATCAGCGCGGGTCATGTTCCTTGACGAGCTTGCGCAGCTGGCCGATGGCCTGCGTGGTCAGGGGCGCGTGGGTATCGTCCAGCAGTTCCCCGCCAAGGCGATCCGCCAACCGCTGGGCAGTGTTGAGCATCAGCTCGAATACCAGGGAGGAATCGACGCGGGCCGGCACGCGCAGAAAAAACGTCAGGCCCTGGGTGCTGAAGTCGTCGATGCGATCGATTTCGATAGTGCCGGGTTCATACATGTTGGCGACGCTGAACAGCGGCCTGGGCGCATAGAGCTTGCCTATCCCGAAATGGTGGAAGATGGACATCTCGCCAAAGCGAAGGTCGACGGCGGCCAACGCCTGCTGCAGTTCCTCGCCGCCGAAGCTCCCGTCTTCCGGGGCCTTCAGATAAAGCGCCACCACGCGTTCCTCCGCGGACGCGACGCCCGACTCGGTATCCGCCTCGTCGAAACCGAGGTCCATCTGGGAAGGATGGCGCCGCCTGGCGCCCGACCGTCGCCGCCCGCCCGCCGACGCCGCCAGCGGTTCGGCATCGGACTCGTCGCGGCTCTCGCGCACGAGTCCGCTGAGATCGGCGAGCGTCTCGGCATAGTCGGCCTCGTCCTCGTCGGTACCCCCCTCCAATCGCGGTGCCGGCGCACCGCCCGGCGCCGAGTGCCGGCCCAAGGCACGGGCCTGGCGGCGGCCGCCACGCAGGCGCAGATCGGCCCAATCGCCCAGGACAGCGAGGGAGAGGACTACCGCGATGAACAAGA
>CAYVOU010000347.1:0-3096 GCA_964453295.1 uncultured Gammaproteobacteria bacterium | reverse complement strand
TTCCATGGCATGTATCACGCCGACGAGTGCCCACGGTATCCCCAGCGCCTTGCCGACGTCGGTGTATGCCGGCTGACCCGCGGTCAGGCGCTTCACGTAGTAGGCGAGATTGGCTTTGTACTCCGGCCGCACGGTGCAGGCGTCGTAGTATGACTGGTATTCCCTCTTCAGCACATTGAAGTCCAGGCTGGTGTTGGGTGCCGACAGGCTGCGGGGAAGCCCGCGCGTCGCCGCGGCGACGCCTCGCGCTGTTGTCGCCGGACCGGTGCCATCCTCCGGCGCCGGCGGCAGCGCTTCCCGTGCATGCAACACGCCGGACAGGGTGTTGAGATTCTGCAAGTGATTTTCCAGCGCCGACAGGTAGCTGTCGAACGGGCCGGTGCGGGCCGCGGCGACAGCGCTTTCCAGCGCCGTCGTCGCCCGTGTCAGTGTCGCCGCCGCGTCCAGCAAGTCAGCCTGGTTCAGCAATGTCATCGAGTCGTCCAGCGCCGCGATCGATTTTTTGATGGCTTTCTTTTCCCCGGCGTCGCTGGTGTTGACGTAGCGGTTACGCAGCGTGTTGATGGAACGGCCGACCTCCATGCGCAGCTGATCGATTTGATCCATGTTGCCTCCTTGAGTTGGTGCCGGCAGACCGGCACATCGGATTAGTGGAGTCCGGTGCGAAGACCGGACAGCGTGCGCCGCCAGGCATCGGCGCTCTGGGACAGTTCCGCTGATCGCTGAACCAGCGCCGCCAGCGTGGCGGCCGGCTTCGGTTGTTTCATCGCCGCCGACAACTGCTGCAGCAGGCTGTTATAGCGATCAAGCAGCACCACGTAGTTCGATACGGCGACGCGATAGCCTTCGACGCGCGCGGCCGCTTCCCTGGCAATCGCCGGATTATCCAGCCCTTCTTCGTTGAACTGTCGCAAGGGGGCTTCCGTCAGCGTGGCGAACAACTCCGGTGCGGCATCGCGCAGGGCGGTGGCGACCGCATCCACCTTGCCGGAGTCCTCCAGAAGGAGGCGCTTCAACTCTTCAAGATTGGATTGCCTGGCGGCAAGATCGAGCACCGGCTGCAAGGCGGTGACGGCCGTGCCGAGTGCCGCGCTGGCGCCCGGTGCCCCCGCGGCGGCGAGTATGGTCCCGAGGTTGCCGCTCAGAGCCTTCACCTGGGCCTGGGCCTCGGGCAGGTTGCGGCCTTCGGCAAGCGTCAGCAGGAGATCGGTATAGGCACCCAGTGCCGCGAGACCGTGGCGGAAGGCCGCCGTGGCCGGCGGATCGGTCAGGACCGAGTAATAGGCACTGTCGGCGGTGCAGAATCCGGTCAGCACCTTGGGTGTCTTGTCGCTTTCGCCGCCGATCACCGTCATGCCGCGGCAGCCGGCGGCGTTGGCCACGCTGTCGGGAATAGACACCGACCCATCGCCTCCGGCCGCGGGTTGCGCGCGAATCAGCGCCGCGCGCCTGCCCTGCTCACGCTCGGCGGCGGCGAGGTCGTCGAGCAGCGGCTGACTGGAAGCATCCAGGGTCTTGAATGAGTCCGAGATCAACCTGACCTCGGTCACGGGCGCCTGCGTGGCGCAGCCCGACAGCAAGGCGCTGCCGGCCAACATTACCACGACGAGCACTGGTGCGGTTTCTCCATGTCGCATTGCAATTTCTCCTGTCTGCGGGGGTGAATCGATGGACTTTGTCATCGGCGGCGCGTTGCAGCGGGCGTCACAGGCGAGTGCCGCCTCGGTCGACATGGACCGAGCGATCTACAGCAGGCGTGAAGAGCGATGAATGCAAGAGGAATGAAATGCCGAACCGCATCACAACCGACAACGGCATTCCAACTCCAAAAGTGAGGTGCGCAACTGTCCATACGGCCCTCCGTGCTACCGTCGGGCGGACACGGCGACCGCGAACCTGGTTTGCTCCCTGCGGGTTCGGGTGCCGCACATTCCCTCCGGTACGAATTATTCTGTCCATGGCAGCTTTCCGTTTTCAGGAAAGTCTGTCGACCGGGAAACACATGCGTCGAGATTGACGCAGGTGATGCTTATACACCAAAAAGCGGGAGCACTACCATTGACGGCGCGCGATTTTGCGCGTCATAAATTCCGGGTGTCGAGCCAATGGATGGTGCCACCACGACGTGTCACCTCCGCCACCATGTCGGCGGTGCCGCCCGCCGCTTCGCCGCTGTCGCCATTCCACAGGCAGATGAAATGCAGGCGCTCCGAACCCCAGGCCAGCGCACTGTCCAGGAGCCAGCGGTTGCAGCGCGCATAGGGATCGACGCCATCCGGCAGCGCACCCAGTGAGATGGGTGCTGCCAGCGGCGGTTCGACAAGCTGCGGACGTATCCTGCGGTAGCGCGCGACCCAGTCCTCGGGCAGTTTCGGATCACCACGGACGGATGCTTCGATGAATATCGCTTCGTCGAAGGGTTGCAGGAAGCGCAGCGGCACGCGGCGGGCCAGGCAGGCCTCGGCGAACAAGAGATCACCGCCATTGGCCCCCTGGGTCAGAGCCAGATCGTCGGGTCCCGCATCAAGCGCGTCGAGCTTCGCCGCAATCGCGGCCGCGGCCTTGTCGACCAGCGTCAGCGGAAACCGCGGCGGCGTACGCCCGTCCGCATCAACGCGATGCCCGCTGAACAGGAATACCCGTTCCGGCATGCGGGACGGTGTCGGTGTAACGCTCATGTCTCGCGGTTATTCCCCAGTAATTTGCAGGGCATTTGTTGATTCGTCAGAACAAAAATTGGAAGACGCAGTGCAAGTGCGCTAAAGGACGGTTCGCGACCCGTCTCTGCCGTTTGTGAATGAGGCGTGGAAATTCCACAAACCGGACGCTCAACGCCCAAGGTCACCCGCCGTTTTGCCGCAGCGAAGCGGAGGCAAAACGGTCGGGTGCAGCGCCTTGTTGGGCCTAAACATATTCGCACACGGGCTGTAGCGGACACTCGCTGCAATTGGGATCGGTCTTGGAGCAGAACTTGCGTCCGACTACCCACAATGACGCATCGAAGTCGGCAGGGCGAGAGAGCTTCAATTCGTTCAACGAGGTGAGAACGTGAGGGAGAGCGTCGCTTTTTGTGTTTCCTGTTCGGGCGTGAACTCT
>CAYVOU010000346.1:0-3103 GCA_964453295.1 uncultured Gammaproteobacteria bacterium | reverse complement strand
TTTCGCCGCGCCGTGCCTTCGGTGTAGTACTTGTCGAGGTCCTCCAAAACGACGTAAGACGTCATGCGGGTATTGTAGACTCCGGCGTTTTCAAGAACTCATCTGCCTGCTCGATGCTCTGGATCGCACTGCTCATACTGCTGGCGCTGATCGCCTGGGGCGCCTGGCCGCGGCCGGTCAAAGGCGGCCGCGGCCGCGGCGCCGACCAGTCCGCACTCGTCAACGCCGGTGGGGAAGCACCCGCGACGATACGCGTGGCGACGTTCAATATACACGGCGGCAAGGGACGGGACGGCCGCCGCGACCTGGCCCGCCAGGCCGATGACCTGGCGGGCATCGACGTTGCCGCCTTGCAGGAGGTACACGATTCGTGGCGGGCGCCCATCCAGCTTTCACGGCTCGCCGGCCGGCTGGGCCTTGCCAGCCTGAATGCGCCGGTGCGCAGCCGATGGTTTCGCCGGCACCGCAACAACGCCCTGTTGGCGCGCTGGCCGATCGGCGAATGGATACGATTTCCTTTGACGGAGCACGCGACGCAGCGCTTCCACTTCAGAAACCTGACCATCGCGGAGCTTCGTCTGCGGCAACCGGTGTGGATCCTGTTCACCCACCTGAATCGGAAGGAGGGGCGCGAGGCGCAGCTGGCGCAGGTTATGGAGGAATTCCTCCAGAAGTCTCCGGCCGTGTTGATGGGTGACTTCAATATGAATCAGGACCATCCGGCGCTGCGCGAGTATCTGGCGCGCGACGACGTCACCGACGCGCTGGGCGAAACCCTTGAGCAGGACGACCCGTGCCGAATCGATTGGATACTATGCCGCGGCCTGCGGGTGACCGACGCCGGCGTCATCGATTCAGGCGCCTCGGACCACCCTCTTTACTGGTGCGATATCGCGCTTTGACGCCGAAGCAACTCCCCTCTCCTCCGTGGGGAAAGGGTCAGGGTGAGGGGGCACCGTAATCTCAGATCCTGTCCCGCAGCGCGTACCAGTTGAGCGCCAGAAACAGCAACGCGGACCGGAACCGTGCGCCGCCAGGGAAAGTCGGGACTTTCAGTTCCTCCAGAAGCTTGAAACGCTCGCGGTTCCCGGCCACGAGCTCTGCATAGAGTCTGCCCGTGAAGTTGGCCATCATCACGCCGTGCCCGGAGTAACCGCCGGCGGAGACGACCCCCGGCATGACTTCGCGCACGAACGGCCGGCGCGGCATGGTAATGCCTACGTAACCGCCCCACGCGTGGGTAATCTCGACGTCCATCAGCGACGGGTAAAGCTGGACGATCTGTCGCCGGATGCCGGCGTGGATGTCTTTCGGATCGCCGGTGCTGTAGATCTCGCGGCCGCCGAACAGCAGCCGCCCATCTCCGGACTTGCGGAAATAGCGCACCACGAAACGTGAGTCGTCCACGCTCTCGCCGCCGGGTATCACCGGACTGCCCCTACCGAGGGGCACCGTGGCGCCGATGAAAGAACCTATCGGCATGATGTGGGCGGCGCTGACAGGCTCCAGGTCCTCGCCGTAGGCGTTCACCGCGATCAGGCACTTGTCGGCGGTAACGACGCCGCGATCGGTGTCAACCTGGACCTTGCTGTCATTAGAAGCGACCTTGACGGCCTTCGTTTTCTCGAACAGCTTTGCCCCCGCTGCGGCGGCGACGCGGGCCGTGCCGATGACGAGCTTCAGTGGATGGATGTGGCCCGTTCCGGTGTCGCGAATACCGCCGTAGTAGCTCTCCGTGCCGAGGCGCTCCGCGGTTTCGGCTGCGTCCATATACGAGATGTGCCGATAGCCGTAGCGCTCGCCCATGATGTCGGCATGCGCCTTGTAGTCGTCGACATAACGACGTTTATGCGCCGCCGATATCTGCCCTTGCGTGTAGTCCATCTCGATTCCGTGTTGCCGGGTGAAATCGAGAAGATGTGCCTTGGCCTCTTCGGCAAGATCGAACAGCGCCTTGGAACGCTCGAATCCGATTTCGGCCTCCAAGTCTTCCGCCCAGTAGCGTTGTCCGGTGCCCATCTGGCCGCCGTTGCGCCCCGAGGCGCCGTCACCGAAGCGATGCGCTTCCACCAGCGCGACGTTGATGCCCGCCTGCGCCAGGTGCGCCGCCGCGGACAGGCCGGTGAAGCCGCCGCCGACCACGGCCACGTCCACCGACAGGTCGCCGCCGAGCGCCGGGTATTCCGGTCGTTCTCCGGCCGTCGCCTCGTACCACGAATAGCCGGGCGACACCGGGCTCTGGTAGGTCATCTGCTCCCCCCATTCAAAAGTAGTATTCCAGGCGAATGAAAACCTGGGCAGGCTCGGCAAGATAGAGACCGGACATCGGCGCGGTCTGCAAGCCGCTGAACTCCGATCCCCTCGCACCTACGGGAAGACGCACGCCGGCCTTGAGGGCGGCGTCGTTGGCGAGCGACCTGTTGAGCTGCAGATCGAGCAGGGCGCTGTGATCGTGCACATTGTAAATCAGCGTGGGCATCAACTGCAGCAGCGGGTTCCATTCCCAGGTCGCCCCCAGAGACAGGTAGTCGCGTCCCGTGACGAAGAGCTGGCCGCGCGCGAGCCGGGAGCGCAGGTCCGGACCCAGGTCTGTGGCCGTGTAATCGCTGCCGGCCTCGCCGAAGCCGTTGTGGTACAGCTCGACGAACAGAGTCGTATTGCGCTCGAGGAGTGTGGTGGCATAGGAGAGGTTGGCCAGCGCCGAAGTCCTGGTTCCGGCGCTGACGGTCCATGTCGGGATCACCTCCGCGTTCCATACGGCACCGCCGAGGGCCCCGCTGGCACCCACGCCGAGCACGGAATCCGAACGGTCGCTGGCCAACAGGAGGCTCCATTGCACAAGCTGGCCTGTGATGTTGGCGAATGCCGCGAAGGTCGCTTTCCCGGAGTCCGGACCGGCGGCGTTGTCACGCCGGTGGGGCACGACCGCGAGCTGCACGTCGGTGGCCTTCCCCGCCTCGACGTCGGCGTTGAGCCGGTCGTCGAGCGTCGCCAAGACGAGGTCGAAGTTGCCGGTGATCTCCACCGAGAGGTCGGCGGAGGCGGTGTCGCCACCAGCCTCCGCGAGGCGCCGGCTGCCTCGCCCGAATTGATGAATCTGCCG